>NZ_JBICYJ010000018.1:0-98098 GCF_043200835.1 Kitasatospora sp. NPDC048365 | reverse complement strand
GCCCGCTGGCTGTCACCACCAGCAGCGACCGGACTGCCATCGTCTGGAATCTCATCACCGGTCGGTGTCTACACACCTTGGAAGGCCACACCGGCGAAGTGAGGGCGGTGGCGACGGTGGCCGGTCCGGACGGCCCGCTGGCCGTCACCACCAGCAGCGACCGGACCGCTATCGTCTGGAACCCCATCACCGGTCGGCGCCTGCACACCCTGGAAGGCCACACCAGCTCCGTGACTGCGGTGGCGACGGTGGCCGGTCCGGACGGCCCGCTCGCTGTCACCACTAGCAACGATCGGACCGCTATCGTCTGGAACCCCATCACCGGCAGAGTCGTCCATCGTTGCAACCTGCCCTACGAGATCGTATCTGCGGCCGCCTGCCGAACCGGTTTCTTGGTGACGTACGGCAGCGAAGTCGCCTACTTCGAATGGCCCCGCACCACACCTTCAGGGCAACGAAGCAGTTGACCTTCCCCTCGTAGCGTAGAGGCCTTGGCTGAAGGGGAAGTTGGGAGTCATGACGGAGAAGAGGCGGAAGTTCGACGCGGAGTTCCGTGAGGGGGCTGTGCGGATCGTCGCCGAGACCGGACGTTCGGCGGCGGAGGTCGCGCGGGAGTTGGGGATCAACGAGACCACCCTGGCCACCTGGGTCTCCCGGGCGCGGAGGGCCGGCAGTGACGGAACCTTGGGCGAGTCCGAGCGCGAAGAGCTGGCCCGGCTCCGACGTCAGGCCGCCGAACAGGCCAAACGCGTCCGGGAGCTGGAGATGGAGCGTGATGTCCTCAAACGCTGCATGGTCCTGTGGGTGAAGTAGCTGTGGCGGACCCGGCGGCGCTCGTCGGGGCGATCAGCGACCAGAGGACCGAACACGGCATCCCGCATACCGTCTCCTGCCGCGCGCTCGGGGTGTCCGAGGCGTGGTTCTACAAATGGCGCCGCAGACCCGCCGAGCCCACGATGCGCGAGGTCAGACGCGCGCGACTGGAGGAGAGGATCACGCATTTCTTCCGCCGCTCGGGCGATACCTATGGCTCGCCGAGGGTCACGCTCGACCTGTGGGCTGAGGGCTGGAAGGTCTCGGTGAACACGGTCGCCGAGATCATGGCCGAGCTCGGGCTCCAGGGCCGCAAGCCGCCGCGTCGCCGCCGCTCGCTGACCCGGCAGGGCAAGTGCAGGGCCGCCCGCGACCTGGTCGGCCGGCGTTTCGACGCGGTCTCGCCGAACGTGCTGTGGGTGGGAGATATGACCGAAGTCGAAACCGGAGAGGGGAAGTTGTACCTGGCCACGGTCATAGATCTGTTCTCGCGTCGCTTGCTGGGCTACGCGATGGGCGCTCACCATGACGCGGGCCTGGTCGCCGCGTCGCTGAAGATGGCGGCCGCAACCCGTGGCGGCGACGTGGACGGAGTGATCTTCCACAGCGACAGGGGCTCGCCGAATATACGTCCGCGACCTACAACGAGCTGTGTGACCGCCTGGGCGTGGTGCAGTCCATGGGACGAGTCGGGCCGGCCCTGGACAACGCCGCCGCGGAGAGCTTCAACTCGCTGATCAAGGTGGAGTACATCCACCGGCACAGTTTCGCCACCCGGACCGAGGCCCGGCTGAAGATCGCGACCTGGATCACCGACTTCTACAACACACGCCGCCGGCACGGCGCGGCCAGCGGACTGCCGCCGGTGGTGTTCGAACGAATCATCAGCGAGGCACGCGCCAGCCACCATCAGGAGGGCCTGGCCGCATAAGGAAGGCCTCTACGAAACCAGGGGATTGACACCTCGGGGGTGTAGCAGAAGCCGAGCAGGACCTCATTGGCGGCGTCGCGGTCGGTCGTGTCCGGCGAGGTGAGCATCGATCAGAACACTGCCTTCGGCATAGCCTCCACCTTCAGCAGCACCCCGCACACCGGGCAGCACCGCTCAGCCGGCCGGACTACCTCCGCGACTGCTGGCGGTATCGGCCGGGGGCCGAGCCGTACTCTCGTTTGAACGCTCTGGCGAAGGCGAATTCGGAGGTGTATCCCGTGAGCTGTGCGACAGTCTGTATCGGCTTGTCGTTCTCGCGCAGCTGTCGCGCCGCCAGGGTCATCCGCCACCAGGTCAGGTAGCCCAGGGGCGGTGTGCCGACCAGTGAGGTGAACCGGCGGGAGAAGGCCGCGCGGGACAGTCCGGCTGTCGCGCCCAGCGCTTCGACGGTCCACTGCCTGGCGGGTTCCTGGTGGATGTGGCGCAGCGCTGTGATGATCGCAGGATCGCGCAGCGTTGCGGCCCACCCGGTGGCCGGGCCGTCGTCGGTCTGCTCGTCGAGCCAGGCCCGCAGGATGTACAGCAGCATGACGTCCAGCAGGGCCGACACGACCGCCCCGGTTCCGTGGCCGGGGTTGGCGATCTCGTCGCCGAGCAGGTCGACGGCGGCACGTAGAGGCGTGCGGTGGCCCAGACGTGCCGGAAGGTGGATGACGTCGGGCAGCTCCTCGAACAGTGGATGCGGCCGGGTCCGGTCGAGCGTGTATGCGCCGCACAGCAGGACCGTCGTGGCTCCCTCGTCGGCGCTCGGCGGCATGGCCCGCAGGGAGGCCGGGGGTGCGCCTGTCAGGGACAGTGACGGGCTGTCGGTGAGGGCGTGTCCGCAGCCGTGCGGAAGGCACACCACATCGCCCACGCCCAGAGCGATCGCGGGGCCGGTCGGCGGGATCAGCCAGCAGGTCCCTTCCAACACCACGTGGAAGCCGGCCCCGGAGAACGGCTCGGCCCGCACGCCCCACGGAGCGTGTTTGCGGATTTCCGTGGAGTGGGGGCGTCCCGTACGCATGACGCCGATCGCATCGCTGAGCACGTCCATCGCCGGATCGTATCGCGGGGCCGATGTACGCAAGACGATCGGATATGGAACGGAGATGGTGGGTCATGGGGAGCGGCTCATGGCGTCCATACGCTGAGTGCGCCAAAGCAGATTGACGGATCGGTCTACCAGAAGGGGCAGGACATGAGCCTGTACACCGCGACCGCGACCGCGACGGGCCGTGACGGCCGCGCTTTCACCTCGGACGGCAAGTTGGACGTCGGGTTGGCCCTCCAGAAGGAGTTGGGCGGCACCGGCGACGGCACCAATCCCGAGCAGCTCTTCGCGGCGGGCTACGCCGCATGCTTCGCCACTTCCCTGCAGTTGGTGGCACAGAAGAAGAAGATCGACGTCTCGGGCATGTCCGTCACCGCCGAAATCGGCCTCGTCCCCAACGGGCAGGGCGGCTTCCAACTCGAAGTCGGCCTGCGCACGAAGCTACCGGACGGCCTGCCCCGGGAGGTCGGACGCGAGCTCATCGAGGCCACCCACCAGGTCTGCCCGTACTCCAACGCCACGCGCGGCAACATCCCGGTCGGGCTGCTCACCGAGTAACCGGCGCCCGCTGAACGCCACCTGGACCGCACCCGCAAAGGGCCCGCGCTCCAGGTGGCGTCGTCATACCCGGTTGCCTCACGGCAGAGGGCAACGCCCTCGCTCTTGAGACCAGCTCACTTTCGCGCCGAGACCCCTGTGCGCGTCGAGCCGGGCGGACAGCTTCAGCAGCTGACGCGTACACACCCACTGTCTAGAGCGCGATCGCGGGTATCCGGTCCGGGTGCCCATCAGGGCAGGGCCGCGCGTGCCCTGAACGCCTGGGTGAGGTTGTTGCAGATGGTCAGGGTGTGGGGGTTGTTGCCGAGGATGCGTTCGCCGTCGGCGAGGGTGCGCTTGAGGAGGGGGAAGGCGCGTTAGAGGTCGCCAGCTGCTTGGTAGGCGTGGGCGAGGCCATGTTGGTGGCGCGCTTATGCGGGCGCACACCGCGCCCCCCTTCGCCCGTGATCAGCCGCAGCAGTGCGGCAGTGGTTTCGGTTCGAGGGGCGCGGTGCGTGCCGCTATCAGGAGACGGTGAAGGGCCGGGAAGCGCCGGTGAAGGCGTTGATCTGTCCCGTCAGGCCGTTCTTGGCATCTCCGTTGTGGACGATCCGGTACGTGCCGGGCGGGGTGTCGGGCGCGATGTCCCAGGTGATGGTTGCCGTGGACTCGCCGGTGACGGTGTTGGTCCGCTGCCAGCGGTACTTGGTCTGCCAGTCGCCGTCGTCGAGGCACCTTGTCCAGGTGTCGCCGTGGGCCCGCTGGACTTCCAGAAAGGTGCTGCCTCGGTGGAGGTTGTTCTTGGGGTGTCCGGTCACGAAGACGACGGACACCTGTTGGCCTCGTTGGTAGCCGGCCGCGGCGTCGGTGATGACCTGGCCGAAGGTGCGCAGCATTCCGGGGCTGTCGAGGACGACGCCGGTCTGGACGTTCAGTGTGCCGATAGCGGTCTCGGGCGGCGGGTCGCCGAGGGGGAGTGCGTTGCCGGCGCGCAGTGCGGAGGCGAGTTTGGCGAACTCCTGCTGGTAGGCGGGGGCGGTGTAGCGGCCGAAGAGGGTGGAGGCGCCCTCGTACTGCTGACCGTCGTACTCCTCGGGGGTGGTGACGTACTGGCTGTAGCCGTTGGTGTATCCCTGCATGATCACGTTTTCCAGGGGGACGCCGAGTTCCTCGGCCACTGCTCGGCGGATGCGCAGTCCGGAGACGATGGTGTACTCGGCGGGGCCGCCGATCAGGTAGAGCTGGCCGATCTTGACGAGTTGCAGGGGGATGACGTTGGGGGTTGCCTGTAGCAGTCCGCCGGGCACGACGCAGGTCTTGGGCGACTGCTCGTCGGCGAGCCACTGCGGGACGGCGGCGTCGAGTTCGGCGATCAGCGGGGCGAGCGGGGACGGGGTGCCTTCGATCACGCCGGGGATGCCCGGTCCGTCCTCGAGGCTGCCGGCCAGGGTGGACAGGCCGATGACGCCCGAACTGGTGTGGTGGATCTGGCCGTCGGGGGTGTAGCGGCCGTCGATGCGGACCTGCGACATGTCGACGAAGCGCAGCAGGGAGTTGATCCCGCCGCTGATCGGGACGGTCGCGTCGGCGTGGATCTGCTGGGCCGCGGTGGCCTGGCGCAGGCCGATGATCCGGGTGTTCTCGAACTCGTCGTCGGTGGGGCCGGATCCGGGCTCGAGGTTGAGGTTGGGGGACATGTCGCCGGAGTTGGTCTGCGGGAATGCGGCCACGAAGGCGGGGCTGCCGTCGAGGTAGCGCACCCCGGCGGTGTCGTGCTCCCATGCGTAGGCGGCGTAGCCCTTGTTGTCGCCGCTGATGAGTGTGTTCGTGTTGGTGATTGAGGTGCCGTGGGTGGGGAACCAGCTGATCGCGCCGACATCGGTGGTGCCTTGGCGGAACCGGAGCACGGTCATCGTGGGGTCGATGCCGAGCGGGTATACGTCCTTGTCGGCCTGCGGGTTGAGCTCGAAGGCGGGGCGGGAGCGGTTGACGCTGGCGTCGGTGAGTTCACCGCGGCCGAGGGTGATGGTGCTGGGGCACAGGTCGGCATGGGCGGCGGCGATCGCCTCGACGACGCCGGAGACAACGGCGTCGAAGTTCTGCTGCTGGAAGCCGCCGATCGACAGGTTGTAGGCGAGGTCGTGGGCGCAGCCGCCCGGCCCGGAGTGCGTGTGGGTCGCGCTGACCGAGACGTTCTGCTCGGTGTAGGTGCCGCCGTACAGGGCGGTGAGGCGGGCGATCACTGCCTGGAAGACCGCGAAGGGGAGGATGCCCTGGTCGGTGTTGCACCAGGCGATCCGGTTGCCGCTCGCCGGGTCGACGATGACGAACGCCCGGGCCCGCAGCCGTTGGTGGATGCCTGCGGTCTGCTGGTCCGGGATCGAGTAGCCCATCATGCCGCTCTCGGCCGCGGCGCCGGTGATGTCGGCGATCCCGCGGCCGACCAGGTACGGCGACGGTGGCGGGGTGGGGGTGTCTGCCGCTGTGGCCCGGCCTGTGCCGAGTGCCAGGCTTCCGGCGGCCGCGGCCGCCAGTTGGAGTCCTCGTCTGCGGGTGAACGATGGTGGTTCCACGATTTCTGCCTCCGCGTGGTTGGGGGTATCACTCGGGGATCGGTGGAGCCGGGCCAGCCGGCCTTCCTTGTGCCGGGGTCGGCCGCAGCACGCGGTGACCGGATGGGGGCGTGACTGGAGGCCGCTGCCAGGACGGAGGGTGCCGTGGTGCTCGGCAGCGCCGGCGAAGCCCGCACGGTGGGGGCCCGGAGTCCGGGGCGCGGCCCCGGTGGGCTGGTGCGGGTTGGTGATCGGCCGACGGCTGCGCGGTTGGTGGCACTGCTACTGCCCTGATGGCTCTGTCTGGGCAAACCGTAGGAGCGGCGGAAAGCCAGGTGAAACAGTTCTTTGGGCGGCTATCGGCAACGCAATGGTTGTGAGTCCCGTTGAAGGGGTGCCCCGAGGGCTCGGTATACCTATTTGTGTACCGATTTTCCGGCGGGCGGATGCGCGCGTCGGGGCCTGTCCCGGAGCGGGCGCCCGCGTCGCGGCGCCGATACTTCGCGGCTGCTCCGCGGCACGGGCGGTTCCAGGGCGGAGCCGCGGGGAGGGCGGTGGCGGCCCCGACCTCCCTTGCCGGCCCCGGGCGGCGCCTTTGCAGGCGTAGTGCGAGCGGCGGTGGATTCCCCGGCGAGGTGATGGCGGCGCCGAGGATGCGCCGCGCATCGCCGGCGGCGCGCGCGGCTCGGGCGGCCGCGCAAGGCCCTCGTACGTAGTCCGAAGCTCCTGCCCGCTGCCCGGCTCGACAGCATTGCGTAATGTCCGATTCGGGAAAATAATCCCATGTGTTGCACTTTTGAGGAGGTCTGCATGCCTGATGTCCCCGCCACCACCAGTGACTCCGGCGCCTGGGTGGAGAGTGACGAGCATTCGCTGACGGTCGGGGCGGAAGGGCCGGTCCTGCTCCAGGACGCCTACCTGATCGAGCAGATGGCCCAGTTCAACCGTGAGCGCATTCCGGAGCGCCAGCCCCATGCCAAGGGCAGCGGTGCCTTCGGGCACTTCGAGGTGACCGACGACGTCAGCGGCTACACCCGGGCGGCACTCTTCCAGCCCGGTACCCGTACCGAGGTGCTGGCGCGGTTCTCGACCGTCGCGGGGGAGCGGGGGAGCCCGGATACCTGGCGCGACCCGCGCGGGTTCGCCCTGAAGTTCTACACCTCGCAGGGCAACTACGACATGGTCGGCAACAACACCCCCGTCTTCTTCCTCCGGGACCCGATGAAGTTCCAGCACTTCATCCGGTCGCAGAAGCGCAGGGCCGACAACAACCTTCGCGACCACGACATGCAGTGGGACTTCTGGACGCTCTCGCCCGAGTCCGCGCACCAGGTCACCTGGCTGATGGGCGACCGCGGGATCCCGCGGACCTGGCGCCACATGAACGGGTACACCTCCCACACCTACATGTGGATCAACGAGGCCGGCGAGCGCTACTGGGTGAAGTACCACTTCAAGACCGACCAGGGCATCGAGTGCTTCACCCAGCACGAGGCCGACCAGATGGCCGCCGTCGACACCGACTTCCACACCCGGGACCTGTTCGAGCACATCCGCGACGGGCAGTTCCCCAGCTGGACCCTCCACGTCCAGCTGATGCCCTTCGCCGACGCCGCGACCTACCGGTTCAACCCGTTCGACCTGACCAAGGTCTGGCCGCACGGCGACTACCCGCTGGTCCGGGTCGGCCGGATGACCCTGGATCGCAACCCCACGGACAACCACGCCGAGATCGAGCAGGCCGCGTTCCAGCCCAACAACTTCGTGCCCGGCATCGGACCGAGCCCCGACCGGATGCTGCTGGCCCGTCTGTTCTCCTACGCCGACGCGCACCGCCACCGCATCGGCGCCAACTACCAGCAACTCCCGGTCAACGCCCCCATCGTGCCCGTCCACACCTACTCCAAGGACGGGGCGATGGCCTATCGGAAGACCAGCGACCCCGTCTACGCCCCGAACTCCAAGGGCGGCCCCGCCGCCGACCCGGAACTCTTCGGCGCCCCGCCGAGCTGGCACACCGACGGCGACATCACGCGCACGGCCTACGCCAGCCACGCCGAGGACGACGACTGGGGCCAGGCCGGAACCCTGGTCCGCGAGGTCATGGACACCGACGCCCGCGACCGCCTGGTGGACAACGTCGTCGGGCACCTCCTCGACGGCGTCTCCGAACCCGTCCTGCAGCGGGCATTCGCCTACTGGGCCCGCATCGACGCCGATACCGGCCGCCGGATCGAAGAGGGCGTCCGCGCCAAGGCCGGCAACGGAGCCTGACCCGCGGCGGCCCGAAGCCCCGGCCCGCTGTCGTCCCACGCGGGGACGGCAGCGGGCCGACGCGAACCGGAACCGGGGCCCCGGCACCTGCCGGGGGAGGACCGAAACCCCCGCCCGCCCTGCCGCGCCCTCGCACAGTGCCCACCGGCACCTGTGCCGGACCGGACACCGTCGCACCGGCATGAAGACCGACCCGCGCGACCTGCGCGCCGACGCGACGGGAGGCCGCCCGGCACGCACGGGCATGCTCCCCGGAGCGGCCGCCGCGTGCCCGAGGCGGCCCGGACGGCGCCACCGGGCGCTCGCGCCCCCAGGAGCGGCGGCATCGAGAGGCCGAGCCGCCCAAGGGGCGCCCCCGACGGCCCGACCGCGGCGACGGCGCGCCGCGAGGCCCCGCGCCCGGGCCGGTACCCGCCCGGCCCCCGGCGCCGGGCTGCGCCCCGAGCGGACGCGCCGGCCGGGATCCGGACCGGCCGCAACCGCCCCCCGAGCGTCATCCGGCAGTCGCGGCCTCGTGCGGCCCCGCCTGATTGCCGCCGCCCGCTCTCCCCGACGACTGACCGCTCCCGATCCCTTCGGCCGGTCAGCCCCGTTCCCGAGGGCGTCCCGGCCGCGGCACCCGGCGGCGCGGGTCCGGCGCGCAGGGAGCCGGTTGCGGTGCGCCGCAAGTCTCCCGCTGTGCCGGCAGCGGTGGCGATCGGGACGCACGGTTCCTGGCCGCGGACTTCCGCAGAATCCCCATACACCCTTGTTGACGGTGCTTACATGCCGATCTATAGTCATGTGTACACCGCTTACATGACTAGTGAGGAGCCGGGACATGTCTTCGGCGCAGAATGACAGCACCGTCAAGGCCGACCTGGGCGGCCGGACGGTCTCGGTCCCCAAGGGGGGTCTGTACGACCGGTACCGGATGGACCCGAACCTCGACGAGATCGCCCGGGACACCCGCGTCAGCGGGGTGGAATTCTTCCGGCAGCTGCCGAAGATCAAGGTCGACTCGCCGATCGGCCCGACGCTGACCCCGAACTTCTACTACACGATCTCCACCGCCCGGCTCACGATGCTCGCGCCTTCCCGCGCGATCCGCAGTCGCCTGCCCGGGGAGCTCGCGCCGCTGGAGGTCGCCCCGGGCCTCGGTCTGGTCTCGGTGATGTTCTTCCGCTACGACGTGTGCGACATCGACTTCTATACCGAGGCCGCCGTCGGCGTCGCTGTGAAGCCCGCGCGGCACGGGAAGCTCGGCTTCTTCGACCTCGTCTCCGGCCTCAAGAACGAGCACCTCCACTCCTACGTGCTGTCCCTGCCGGTGAGCACGGAGATCGCCCAGGTGCGCGGCCACGACGGCTACGGCTTCCCCAAGTGGGTCACTGGCCTCGACGTCGACATCGACGACCGCCGCGCGACCGCCCGCGTCGCCAACGACGCCGGCGGGCTCGACCTCGCGCTCCAGGCCGCCACGCCGAAGCAGAGTGCCCACCCGAGCGGCGACCGCGTCACCTCCCTCACCTCCTACACGCAGATCGGCGGGGCCTGGCACTCCACCCTGAGCCAGACCAACGTCCTGAACTTCGGCACGACGCGCTCCTCGCGCGGCGTCAGCCTCCAGCTCGGCGAGGGCCGGATGTCCGACGACCTGCGCTCGCTCAAGCCGCGGCGGACCATCCAGTTCGACGTGATGACCGAGGGCCAGCTCGCCCTCCACATGCCGGTCCCCACCTCGGTCCAGCTCCGGACCAAGTAGCAAGGAGTCCCCGCCGTGGCCACCGCACACGCCCCCCACGCCGCAGCCGCCCCCGGCCAGGGTCTGCCCGCGTCCATCACCCCGGCCCTCCTCGAGCGGCTGACCGCGCAGGTCTGCGCCGCACCCAACGCCGCGCGGGTCACCACCACCGCTCCCTACACCGGACACCCCCTGGGCGACTTCCCGGTCTCCACCCCCGACGACGTAGAGGCCGCGTTCACCCGCGCCCGTGCCGCCCAGGCCGGCTGGGCCGCCACGCCGATCGCGGAACGCAAGCGCATCCTGCTGCGCTTCCACGACCTCGTCCTCGCCCGCCGGGACGAGGTGCTCGATCTGATGCAGGCCGAGAACGGAAAGACCCGCCGCGATGCGTTCCTCGAAGTCCTCGACATCGGCATCGTCGCCCGCTACTACGCCCGCACCGCCGCCAAGTACCTGAGCCCCACGCGCCGCCGCGGCGCGTTCCCGCTGCTCACCCGCACCACCGAGCTGCGCCACCCCAAGGGCGTCGTCACGGTGATCTCGCCGTGGAACTACCCGCTGAGCATGGCCGCCAGCGACGCCATCGCGGCGCTCATGGCGGGCAACGCCGTCGTCCAGAAGCCCGACACCCAGACCGCGCTCACCGCCCTGTGGTCGCTCGACCTGATGTACGAGGCCGGGCTGCCGGCCGACGTGTGGCAGATCGTGGTCGGCCGGGGCAGCTCCATCGGCGGCGCGCTGATGGACAACGCCGACTACATGATGTTCACCGGGTCCACGGCCAGCGGCCGGCAGATCGCGAGCGACGCGGGCCGGCGCCTGATCGGCGCCTCCCTCGAGCTCGGCGGGAAGAACCCGATGATCGTCCTGGAGGATGCGGACATCGAGAAGGCCGCCGCCGGCGCGGTCAACGCCTGCTTCCCCTCCGCCGGCCAGCTGTGCGTCTCCGTCGAGCGCCTCTACGTCGCGGAGTCGATCCGCGAGAAGTTCGTCGCAGCGTTCGTGGCCCGCACGAAGAAGCTCAAGATCGGCGCCGCCTACGACTTCAGCGCCGACGTCGGCTCCCTCACCACCCCCTCGCAGCTGAAGACCGTCTCCGAGCACGTGACCGACGCCGTCGCCAAGGGCGCCACCGTCCTCGCCGGCGGCAAGGCGCGCCCGGACCTCGGCCCGCTCTTCTACGAGCCGACGATCCTCGCCGACGTCACCCCCGAGATGACGGTCCACGACCACGAGACCTTCGGCCCGGTCGTCTCGATCTACTCCTTCCGCAACATCGAGGAGGCGATCGGACTGGCCAACGCCACGCTGTACGGCCTCAACGCCAGCGTCTGGTCCCGCAACGGGGCCCGCGGCCGGGCGGTTGCCGCCCGCGTGCACGCCGGCACCGTCAACGTGAACGAGGCGTTCGCCGCCGCCTGGGGGAGCATCGACGCGCCGATGGGCGGCATGGGCGACTCCGGACTCGGCCGCCGTCACGGCGCCGAGGGCATCCTCAAGTACACCGAGGCGCAGACCGTCGCCCACCAGCGCCTGCAGGGCTTCTACCCGCCGTCCGGTATCAGCCCCGAGACCTGGGCGAAGCTCCTGACCGGCAGCATCAGGTTCATGAAGGCCGTCGGCATCCGCTGACCGACGGCCGCGGTGCGGGGCCGCAGCAACCGGTCCGAGGCCCCCGGCGCACGGGAGGAGACCGACCGTCCACGGCTCCTCCCCCCGGTCTGCTGCCGAGCGGCGACTGCGCCCAACGCGCGGCCCGCCAGCGCCGTCATGGCACTGGCGGGCCAGCTTCGCCCCTCCGGGGAAGGAGCGCGAGGTTTGTCACTCGCCGTGGAGTGCTGTTCTGAGGGCGTCGATGGCGAGTTTGCGGGCGATGTTGGCGGCGCGGGTGTCGCGGAGGCTGTCCAGGAGCATGAAGTCGTGGACCATGGCCTGGACGCGGACGGAGGTGACGTCGACGCCGGCCTCGCGGAGCTTGTTGGCGTACTGCTCGCCCTCGTCGCGCAGCACGTCGGCCTCGTCGGTGATGACCAGGGTGGTCGGCAGGCCCTTCAGCTGCTCGAGGGTCGACTGCAGGGGCGAGGCGTGGTGCTCCGCCCGCTGGGCCGGGTCGGTGGTGTAGGCGTCCCAGAACCACTTCATGCCGTCACGGGTCAGGAAGTAGCCCTCGGCGAACTGGTGGTAGGACGGCGTCTCGAAGTTCGCGTTGGTGACCGGGTAGAGCAGCACCTGCGCCTTCAGGTCGATCCCGCCGCGCTCCTTGTTCATCAGCGCGAACACCGTCGACATGCACCCGCCGACCGACTCCCCGGTCACCGCGATCCGCGAGGTGTCCAGACCGTGCTCCGCGCCGTGCTTGAGGACCCACTGGCCGACCGCGTAGTTCTGCTCGACCTGGGTCGGGTACTTCGCCTCCGGCGCCCGGTCGTACACCGGGAAGACACCCGCCGCGCCCGCCCCGACCGTGAGCTCCCGGAACAGCCGGTCGTGGGTCTTGTCGTCGCCGAACACCCAGCCCGCGCCGTGGATGTAGAACACCACCGGCAACGGCCCTGCGACCCCCTTCGGGCGGATGATGCGGGTGCGGACGGTGCCCCACTCGCCCGCATCCACCTCCACCCACTCCTCGTCGACCTCCGGCCGCTCCACACTCAGGTCCGACTGCAGGCCCAGCAGGATGTCACGCCCCTGCTCCGGCGGGACCTCGTAGATCCGCGGATGCGGATCCGTCGCATCGCACAACTCCTGCGCGGCGCGCTCCAGATACGGCGTAATCGGCGGGGGAAGCTCGGACATGTTCACTCCCTGTAGTGTCCCGGGCATACGGGTGCCCGTATCACGGCCTCACCGGCCGCAGCTGATGAACCACCCCCGGCCAAACCTCCCCCTTCCTCCATCCTCGGGTCCCGGCCACGATGCGCAACCTGTCACGGTTCGATGCCGATCGGGCGGTACGCCTCGGATGCACCGGCGTACGCAGTGACACCGGCCGACCCTCCCACCTGCACCGGGACTGCCCCAAGAACTGGCGACACCACGAAACGGAGCATCCCGGCCGAGGCCAGCAACGCCACCCACCGTGTGCACACCCCGGGGGAACGGGGCCGCCATCCCGACCGCCGCCCGTAACACTCCGCATGCACGCACGTCGCGGGTTCGGACTCAAGGACACCGCCCCGGCGTCGTGGTGTCCCAGCCCCCGGCCGGACACTCCCTCGCCCATTCGCGGGCGGCCTCGCCGACCCGCGCCCGGAGAGACCGGCCGCCCCCGCCTCGTCACCGCGACGGCGCACAGGACCACCAGCAGGTCGCCCCGGGTCTTCACGAAGAGCCCGCCTCGGCGGCCCGGCACCGCCCCGAAAGCCCCCATTTGCAGGCAAATCGCGCCATCCGGTGATGCGCCCGGCACCCGCCGGGGATAGCTGTGGGAAAGGACGCCGCAGCCGGCCTCCACAGCCATCGACACGACTTTGGGGGTGTGATGCGGTCCGACAGTCGGCACGAGGCCGAGGACCGCGGGCGGTGGATCTCCGTGGGGAAGGCCTCGACCCACAACCTGCGCCGGGTGAGCCTGGCGATCCCCAAGGAAGTCCTGACGGTCTTCACCGGAGTGTCCGGGTCGGGCAAGTCCTCGCTCGCCCTGGACACGGTGGCGGCAGAGGCACAGCGGCTGGTGAACGACTCCTATCCGGCCTTCGTGCGCAACCGCCTGCCGCAGGCCGCCCAGCCGGACGTGCAGTGGATCGACGGGCTCACCTTCACCGTCCTGATCGACCAGCGGCGCTTCGCCGGCAACGCCCGGTCGACGGTGGCCACCGCGACCGACATCGCCCCGCTGCTGCGCCTGGTCTTCTCTCGGATCGGGGAACCGTCGGCCGGCTACTCGCCCGCCTACTCCTTCAACGACCCGGCCGGAATGTGCCCGGCCTGCGAAGGCCTCGGCGTGGTGCGGGACATCGACGTCGACCGGCTGCTCGACCTGGACCGGTCGATCGACGAGGGCCCGGTGATGTTCCCGGCGTTCCGGCCCGGCACCTACCGGTGGAAGCGGTTCGCGTACTGCGGCCTGTTCGACCGCTCGAAGCCGCTGCGCGACTACACCCCGCAGGAGATGCACGACTTCCTCTACGCCGATGCGATGAAGCTCCCGAACCCCGACCCGCAGTTCCCCAAGACCGCCAGGTTCGACGGCGTCATCATCCGGATGCGGGACGTCTACATCCGCAACCCGCCCACCGCGCGGTCCAAGGAGACGGACCAGGCGATGCGCCGGGTCATCACCGCCCAAACCTGCCCCACCTGCGCAGGCGCCCGGCTGAATGCCGCGGCGCTCGCCAGCCTGATCGACGGCCGCTCCATCGCCGACTGGACCGCGCTGCCCGTCGACCGCCTGCACGACCTCATCGCCGGCCTCGACGACGCCCGCGTCGCCCCAGTCCTCGCCGAGGCCCTGCGCAGACTCGACGCGCTGCAGTCGGTCGGCCTCGACTACTTGACCCTTGACCGGGTCTCCTCGACCCTCTCCGGAGGCGAGGCCCAGCGCGTCAAGATCGTCCGCTACCTGGGCAGCCCGCTCAGCTCCGTCACCTACGTCTTCGACGAACCCAGCACCGGCCTGCACCCGCACGACGTACGGCAGCTGACCGAACTGCTGCTGAAACTGCGCGACGCCGCCAACACCGTCCTCGTCGTGGAGCACCACCCGCAGGTCATCGCCCTCGCCGACCACGTCGTCGACCTCGGGCCCGGAGCGGGGGAACACGGCGGCGAGATCCTCTTCGAAGGCACCCCCGCCGACCTGCTGCGCGCCCGGACACCCACCGCCCGAGCGCTGCGCGAGCCGGTGGTGCTGCGCACCGCAGTCCGCCCGGACCGCGGCTCGATCACGATCAACAACGCCCGGGCGCACAACCTGCGGGGCTTCGACGTCGCCGTTCCGCTGCGGCGACTCACCGCGGTCGTGGGCGTCGCGGGATCGGGCAAGTCCTCGCTGATCACCGACGAACTGCCCCGCCAGCACCCCGACGTGGTGGTGATCGGCCAGGACCCTCCGCGCGGCAGCGGGAGGTCCACCCCGCTGAGCCAGCTGGGCCTGGCCGAGCCGGTCCGCAGGACCTTCGCAGCCGCCTCGGGCCTCGCGCCAGCCTGGTTCAGCTTCAACTCCAAGGGCGCCTGCCCGCAGTGCAAGGGCCGCGGGTTCATCACCACCGAGCTGGCTTACCTCGACGACGTCTCCACCCCCTGCGAGGCCTGCGGCGGTACGCGCTTCAACCCCGAGGCGCTGGCGACCCGGATCGGCGGGGCGACCATCGCGGACGTGCTGGCCTCACCCCCCGCCACCGTCGGGGACCTCTTTGCCGGCCATGCCGAGATTGCCGGGCGCCTCGCCTGGATGGAGCGCGTGGGCCTGGGCTATCTCGCCGTCGGGCAGGCCCTGGACACCCTCTCGGGCGGGGAGAAGCAGCGGTTGCTGCTCGCCAAGCACCTGGGTGAGGTCGGTTCGGGCCGCGAGCAGCGGATCGTGCTGGACGAGCCCACCACCGGCCTGCACGGCTCGGACGTCGACCGGCTTCTGCGCCTGTTCGACGAACTGGTCGACGACGGAGCCACCCTCGTCGTGGTCGAGCACAACCTGCGCGTGGTCGCCCACGCAGACCACGTGATTGAGATCGGCCCCGGCGCGGGAGACGCGGGAGGCCGCATCGTCTTCGAAGGCACCCCGCAGGCCCTGGCGGCAGACCGCGGCTCCCTCACCGGGCAGGCACTCGCGACAGCGCTGAAGATCGAGGCGAACGGAACACGACGGCGCCCGGCCGCACCAACGGCCCCTTCGCCACCACGGAAGGCGAGAACATGACCCGAGTCCTCTTCGTCGTGACGGCGGCCGAACACTGGACGCTCAAGGACGGCACGAAGCACCCCACGGGCTACTGGGGCGAGGAACTCGCGATGCCGCACAAGATCTTCACCGAGGCCGGCTGGGACATCACCATCGCCACCCCCGGCGGGAAACGGCCAACCCTCGACAAGATCAGCATGGGACGCTCCGCCGGCCTGCCGGGCACCCTCCGCGAGGTCGCCGACTACCTCGCCACCATCCAGGACGCACTCGACAGCCCGGCCGCCCTCAGCGAGGTGGACCCCGACGACTACGACCTGGTCTTCTACCCCGGCGGCCACGGCCCCATGGAGGATCTCTCCCACGACGAGGCGTCAGGAGCGCTCCTCACCAAGCAACTCGCCTCCGGCCGTCCGCTGGGCCTGCTGTGCCACGGCCCCGCAGCGCTGCTCGCGGCCAGGAACGACGACGGCTCCTGGCCCTTTGCCGGATACCGGATCACCGCGCTGTCCAACTTCGAGGAGAAGCTGAACAGCTTCGGCCGCAAGGCCTCCTGGTACCTGGAGGACAGGCTGCGCGAGAGCGGCGCGCACTACGCCAAGGGCACCCTTCCGCTCCTGCCCCACATCGAGGTCGACCGCACCCTCTACACCGGCCAGAACCCCGGCTCCGCCAAGCAGCTGGCCACCCGCATGGTGGCCGACCTCGGCCTTGAGCGGGCGGCATCGTGACCTGCCGCACTCCACAGGCGAAGAGGGCCTTTGCCCTCACACGGCGGCGCCGCTCCGGGGCGCGGCGCGAGCGAGCAGGGGGCGAGCGGAGCGGGACCGGCGAGGCAGTAGAGGTGACAGGGACGTTGCCCTCAGCTGGTGCCGAGCGCGTGCGGCTCGACCCGGGGGAGCAGTTCCCGGTGGCGGCGCTCGTCGAGGGCGACGGCGTCCTGCGGGCGCAGGCGGGGCAGGCCGTCCAGGACCGGGTAACCGCGGCGCAGACGGGGGTTGTAGAGCAGTTGCTCCTCCGGGAGGTGGGTCAGTGGGCCCTTGTCCACGGGGCAGGCGAGCAGGGGAAGCAGCAGGTCGAGATCAGCGGAGTGGGACACGGGTGGGCTTCTCCTTGCGCCGGCCGGTCCTGGTGGACCGTCCGGTGGTGGTGGGGACGGGAGGGTTGTCGTGGCGGGGGAGGGCCGCCAGGACCAGGACGGTGAGCGCGGTGCCGCCCAGGCGCAGGGCGAGCCGCACCGGCTCGGCCGGGAGGTGTTCGCCGAAGACCGCGGTGCCCGCGACGACGGTGAAGACGCAGGAGACGGTCGTGGTGACCGGCACGATCACCGAGGCGCGGCAGCGCTGGAGGGCGGTCTGCGACAGCGCGAGTCCGGCCGTGCCGGTCGCGCCGAGCAACCAGGGGTACGGCCCCCGGGCCACCTCAAGCAGGGCGGCGCCCACCGGCAGTGCGGTGAACGCTGCCGAGGTGCCCTTGATGGCAAGCGAGCTCACCCCGTACAGCAGCCCGAGGGCCACGCCGTAGGACACACCGGAGCTGCTGCGGCGGTGGCGCCGGCCGGCCTGCCGCAGGGAGGCCAGGAACAGCACGAGCCCGAACGCGAGACAGGGCAGACAGAGACCCAGGAGCGGCACCAGGGGAGCTGCGCCTCCCACCTGGTCGTCGTCGCCGAGCGAGCCGACCACCAGCAGCAGGGCGATCACGATGACGCCGGTGCCGAGGAGTTCCGGACGGCCGGGACGCTCGCCGAGTGTCACGGCGGACAGGGCCACCAGGAGCACCGTCCCCGTGACGAAGATACCCTGGGCGGCGGCGATCGGCAGCAGCTGGTAGACCTTCAGCTGCGCTCCAAAGCCGAGGGCGAGCAGGGTAAAGCCCAGGAGCCAGCGCGGGCTGGACGACAGGGCCAGGATCAGCCGCACCGGGCGCCGCGGGTCCAGCGGGGGCAGACTCGCCAGGGCGTGCTTCTCGAGGACGAACCCCGCGCTGTACAGGACGTTGGCGAGCAGGGCGACGGCGACACCGAGGATCATCGGGCCTGCCCCTGGGCGCTCAGTGCGTCGAGCGCCTCGGCACAGCTTTGGGCGATCTCGGCGGCGGCTGCCTGGTCGAGCAGCTGGTGGCAGTGGCGGACGGCGAGGTGGAGCCGGCCGTTCAGGGTCAGCGCGCTGACGGAGAGCCCGCGGGGCATGCGGACCGGCGCCGAGAACCACAGGGCCATGGCCTGCCCGGCGGGCCCGAAGTCGAGCGGGTGGTCCACCCGGCCGAGGTTGCTGACCAGCGCGGTCGACGTCCAAGGTGCGGCGGCACGGCGCAGCGCCCTGGTCAGCGGTGCCTTCACGCCGACCGGCAGCCAAGGGGCGCTGACCAGGGCGGCGGTGAGGCCCGGGCCATCGGTGCGGGCGGCCTTCGCGGCGCGGGTCTGCGAGCTGATTTGGCGCAGCGCCGTGTCGGCAGCCCCGGTGGTTCCGGGAGGCGGGGCCGGGTGCGGTGGCTGGTCACGGATGGTGGCGAGGTGGTTCTGGTTGCCCATGGCGGCGCCGGAGGCGAGCGGCCCGTCGAGGCGGTCGTCGACCGGCATCGACAGGTGGATCGGCCTGTCCTGCCGGCCGTGCCGGCGGTTCCATTCGGCGAGGGTCAGCCGGACGGCCGTCAGCAGCAGGTCGTTGACAGTTACCCGGGGCCAGGTGGAGCCCGCCCGCGGGACGGGCGGTGCGGGTAGCGGGAGCACGCTGAGGTGGACGCCGGTGCCGGGCGCGGGGGCGAGGTGCGCGGTGGGTGCGATCCGCGCCGGACGTCCTGCGAATCCCGGCGCGGGCCGGAGCCCCTGCCCGACGCCGCGGATGCCGACAACGGAGGCCGGGGCGGCCGGGGCGGGGACCGCCGCGCCTGAGTACTGCTCGGCGAGGTCGCAGAGCAGTCGCAGGCAGCTGCCGGCGTCCGCGAGGGTGTGCGCGGCCGCCAGTACCAGGACGGTGCCGCCGCCGGGCGCGGGCGCGGCCTGCAGCCGCAGCGGCGGGCCGGCTGCCAGCGGCGGAGGATCGGCCAGAGCCAGGCGGCGGGCCCGATCGGGGTCGGCGGCGGCGGTGACCGCGCCGGGGCCGGGCGCGGCGGGCTCCCAGTGGTAACGGCGGTGCCACCACCGGGAGTCGGACTGGCGCACCCGCAGTCGCGGGTGACCGTCGAGGGCGCGGGCGAAGGCGGCCCGGAGCCGTTCGAGGTCGAGGGAGCCGGGCAGATGGGCCTCCAGGTGGACGGTGTCGGCGTCCACCTGCTCCTGGAGCAGGTGCCGGGAGTACTCGTCCATCGGCGGAAAGGGGAAGCGCCCCTGCAGCCCGGAGTCCGTCCGGGCGGCAGGGGTCCTACCGGCGGCGCGGATCACGGGGCCTCGGCCCGGTGCCTGGGCCCGGTGCCGGCCCGGTCCGCGCCGACCAGTGCCGCGGCGAGGGCCAGCAGCGCCAGCGCCTGTGCCGCGGTGCCGAACGCCCCGGCCGGGGCCCCGACGGCGGCCACCGCGCCGGCGCCGGCCATCGCCGCACCGGCGAGGTAGGGCAGCAGGCTGGGCCAGCGGAGGGCGAGGGCGATCAATGGCAGGACCAGCAGCACCGCCGGACCGCCGGCCACGCCGAGGACCAGCACCGGGAGCAGCACGCCGAGCAACCGCCCGGGCTGGCCGACCGCTGCCCAGCCCTGCGGCCCGGCCTCTGGCCGACTGCGCCTGCGCAGCGGTGCCGCGAACAGGGCGGCGAGGAGCAGCAGGGCGAGCCCGCCGACGACCAGCCCGATGTCGTACGTGGTCGCTGGTGCGTAGGTCAGCACCACGGTGCCGCCGGTGCCCGCCGGTACGACGTAGCCCTGCTGCCAGCCGTCGAGGCGGATGGACTGCAGCGGTTTGCCGTTCAGGGTCGCTCGCCAGCCGGTGTTGGCGTTCTCGTGGACCTGGAGGTAGGCGGCGCTGCCCGTGCCGATCCGTACGGTGCGCCTGTCCCCGGACCAGGAGACGACTCCCACGGCGCGGCGCTCGCCGGGGTCGGTGGCCCTGGCCGCGTCGGTGGACGTGAGGGTGATGTCGGTGACGGCCAGCGGGCCGTCGTCGGTGGCGGAGATCCGGTGCCGGCCCTGGGTCAGGGGAAGCGGTCCCCGGCCGGTGGGCGGGCAGAGGAGGACGGTGACGGGCTGGCGCTCTTGCAGGGCCGCGACCGTGCCCGAGACGGAGGTCGGGTAGGCCACGTCGTCCATGGTGACCGACGGGCCGCTGCCGCAGGGGAGGGTGAACGTTGTGGCCTGGGTCGCCTCGTTGCCGGGTGTGCCCAGCAGGTCGGCCAGCGCCGGTACGTACACCTCGCTGAGGCCCACCGGTAGTTGGAGGTTCTGGCCGGCAAGCGGGTTGTGGACCACCACGGGGGCGCTCTGGGTGACTGTGACGGTCAGCCGGTCGGTGGTCAGTGGGGCGAAGCGGACCAGCCCGTTGGCGTCCACCGCCGCGCTGACCGCGTCGGTCGGGGTGGAGAGCTGGACCTGGGCCGGGCGGGAGGAGAGCCCGCCGGCGGTGCCCAGCACCAGCTGGTCGATGCTGCGGCTGCCTTGCCAGCTGAGTCGGACGGTGGGGCTGCTGCCTGCGATCCAGGCGGTGGTGAGGTCGCCGTCGAGCAGTTGGCGCGGGGTGCCGGAGGTGGTGGAGTCCGCCTCCACGCTGATCCGTCCGGTGGCCCGGCCGGGAGCGACCCGGTCCAGTAGCGTGTCCAGGGCAGCGCCGGGGAGCGCGACGGCGCTGCCGGTCACGCTGTACTCGCCAGCGGTGGTGGACAGCTGGCGGTTGAGGCCGGTCTCGGTGCGGCTCGACTGAGAGCTGCCGAGGTCGAGGGTCCGGTGCAGCGAGTACACCTGGGCCCCGGACGCGGAGCCCGTGGCGGGCAGGGAGAGGACACGGGTGGCCTTGACCCCGGGAATCGAGATCTCCGAGAAGCCGGCCCCGCCCACGCCGGTGGCGGAGGGGAGCGCGTCCTCGATGGTGACCTTGAGCCATGTGGTGGGTCCGGCAGGCGCGTTGACCCTCTGTGCCACGGCCTGTGGTTGCAGGGTGCTGACCGCCGAACCGAGCTGCGTGTCGATCCTGACCTTGGTGATGATGGGCCTGAGCGAACCGCCGGCCAGCGGGGTCACCTGCAGGGTGGAGGGGAGGTCGACCGAGCCGTCGAGGTCGATCCGCAGCCACTCGCCGACCGGATGGGTGCTGCTGCCCTCTGCCCAGGCCGTGCCGGCTTGCCCGTCGAAGGCGTTCACCGGGTCGTACTGCGGCAGCGCGAACAGCCAGGAGCCGTACGAGGACGCGGTGACCGACCTCGCGCCCTCGATCACTGCGGTGGTCTGCTCGGCGGTGGAGCCGGCCGGACCGGAGGGAAGGATCTGGCGGGGTTCGTCGCCCGGATTCTGGCTGCTGCCCGGTGAGTTGGTTCCGGTGGCCGTGTAGGTGTAGGAGTTGTTGTTGTCCACCAGGCCGAAGTTCGTGTCGCTGCGGCGTTGCCCGTCGGCGGTGGCCTGCAGCGCGCCGGCGGTGCCGGCAGGCAGGGGGTCGCCGGAGAGGACCACCGGGCGGTCTGTCACGGTGCCGCTCGCGGAGAGTTGCAGCAGCGATTCGGTGCCGCCGCCGACTACGGCGGTGTCGGCGACCGGCCGGCTGGTTACCCGGCCTGGCTTGGCGCCGGACTCGGTGGGTCTGAAGATCTCGACCGCGTCGTACTGCCGGTACAGGCCCTGGACCTGGACCGGGGTGTTCGGCTCGATCCGTCCCGAGGACACCGGGGCCCCGAAGCCGGTCACCCGCTCGAAGCCGGAGGCCAGCAGGGTGGCGCGCACCGTCTGCGGCGGTAGGTAACCGGCCTGCGCGGGGTCGAGGTCGTTGCGGACCACCAGGTAGTGCACGCCGGCGCGCTCCAGGAAGGGAATCAGCCCCGGCACCTGGGAGCCGGTGGCAAGGGCCTCCTGGATCGCCTCCAGGTAGCGCCGCTCGCCGGCCTGTCCGAAGGGAACGAAGTTGTACTGCGCCCACGGCGATCTGCCGAGCACGTCCAGCGGCTCGTCGATGGTGGAGCCCCAGGTGTAGAGGCCGTGCGCGTCGGCGGGGACCACCAGGGCGCGGCTGTCGGCGGAGTTGGCGGCCAGGAAGTCGGCGGTCTGCTTCCACTGGGAGGGCAGCGCGGTGAAGGAGCCCGGTTGGACGACGTTGCCGTTCAGGTAGGGCAGTGCGAGGCCGGGCAGTACCGCCACGGCGACCAGCGCCGGGACCAGCCGTGGCCGGGCGACAGTTCGGGGCACCGGCCGCCCGCACAGGTGGGACAGGCCCAGGGACAGCGCCAGGGCAAGGCCGGTCTGGAACTTGTAGATGTTGCGCAGCGGCGCCAACGCGCCGTCGAGCAGTTGCTGCACGGCACCGTGGAACGGCGAGCCGAGGGAGTCGCCGTACCCGGCGAGGGTGACCAGAGCGACGGAGGCGACGACCAGCAGCAGCCAGCGCCGCTCGGGGACATCACGGCGGGCCAGGCCTGCCAGGCCCAGTGCCGCAGCGAGCGCGGAACAGGCGATGACGAGCGCGTTCGCCGCAACGTCCCAGCCGGCCGGCAGCCAGGCGGAGCCGAAGTTCAGGTAGGCCACCCAGTTGCCGCCGCCGCGCAGCAGCTCGGTCGCGGACATCGTGGAGGTGGTGGTCGCCGCCTGTTCCACGTACCGCAGGAAGTTCGCGCCGTAGGAGTTGAGCAGCAGCAACGGCACGGTCCACCAGGCCGTGGCCAGCACCACTCCGGGAACCCACCAGCTGATCAGCCGCCACTTGCGCGACCCGCCCGGCCTGGAGAGCAGGTACAACCCGACCGGGAGCAGCGAGGCCACCACCGAGGTCGCGTTGACCCCGCCCATCAGCGGGACGAGTAGCGCGGAGCCGAGAGCGGCCCGGCGGGGGGAGGCGAACCGGGTGAGCGGCAGCAGGACCCAGGGCAGCACCGCGCCGGGCAGCGCGGCGGCGGAGGTGGACCCGATCACGATGGTGAACACGGGCCACAGCGCGTAGGCGGCCGCGCCGAGCAGCCTGCTGTGCTGTGAGCCGAAGCCGAGGCGCTCGGCGAGCCGCAGCGCCCCCCAGAACGCGGCGGTCACCACCAGTGACAGCCACAGCCGCTCCGCCAGCCAGACCGGGACCTTCAGCAGATGGGCCGTCAGGAAGTAGGGCAGCATCGGGAAGGAATAGCCGACGTACTGGTTGGACAGGCCGCCGAAGCTGCCCTCGCTCTGCCAGAGCGTGCCCAACGAGCCCAGGAAGCCCACCGGGTCAAGGACGACGGCGAGTTTGGTGTCGAAGGCGATCCGCCCCGGCGCGGCGGCCAGGAACGCACAGAGGCCCACCAGCCAGAAGCCGGCCGGCCAGCGGCGTCCGGTGCGCAGGTCGGCGGGCGGCGCCGCCGGCGGCACAGTGGGTACCTGCAGGGTGGGGGCACTCATGGGGAGG
The DNA here is from genome assembly GCF_043200835.1 of Kitasatospora sp. NPDC048365. Taxonomy (NCBI): domain Bacteria; kingdom Bacillati; phylum Actinomycetota; class Actinomycetes; order Kitasatosporales; family Streptomycetaceae; genus Kitasatospora; species Kitasatospora sp. NPDC048365. The sequence continues at coordinate 74,835 of NZ_JBICYJ010000018.1, read as the reverse complement.
TTCTCCGCATCACCAGGAGAAGGTTCCAGGACGCGATCTCGCGCAGGCCCGGAACACGGACGACGGCTTCGGCCAGGAATGGCCAGTAGCGCGACCGGGCGGAGATGATCTCCACGTCCGCGCGGCGGCGCACATGGCGCAGGACCGGGCCGATGTGCACCCGGTGCAGGTTGTCGCCCATGCTGTGCTTGGCGTTGTGCCCGGTGCGCCGCCGGTAGCGGCGCCTGGCCCGGTCGGCGCCGAGCAGGTGCCAGGGCGAGGTCTCGTGGCCGCCCCAGGGGGACAGCCAGTTGGTGTAGGAGAGGTACAGCAGGCCGCCGGGGCGGGTGACCCGGACCATTTCGCTGATGAAGGTCTCCGGGTCGGGTACGTGCTCCAGCACGTTGGACGAGAAGCAGACGTCGACGGCGCCGTCCGCGAGCGGCAGCCAGTAGCCGTCCGCCACGACCGCGTGCTCCGGTGTGCGGCCCGTGCGCGCGTGCAGCTCGGCGAGGTCGGGTTCGAAGAGGTACGCGTGCGCGCCCCTGGCCCGGAAGGCCTCGGTGAAGTGGCCGGCGCCGCCGCCGACGTCGGCGACGAGGGATCCGGCAAGTGGCGCGTGCCGCTCGACCTGGTCGACAGCGTCCTGGGCCAGCAGCCCGTAGAACCGTTCGGGGTCGCTCTGCTCGGTGCGGAAGGCGCGGAACAGTGCCAGGGACCTGCGCAGGGACGGGTCCTTCACGAGGTCGTCGCTCCGCTGCCGGCGGTCAGGTCCCGGGAGGTTCGGACGGCCGCGGACCGCCCGTCCCGGTGCTGGGCCACCGCGGCGGCGGCCGCCGCCTGGAAGCGGTCGACGCTGTGCTCCCAGGTGAGTTCCTCGGCGCGGCGCCTGGCGGCCGCGCCCATCACGGCGCGGCGCTCGGCGGACAGCGCGAGCGCGCACCAGGCCGCGGCGAAGGCGCTCTCGCCCCGGGCGAGCAGCCCGGTGGTGCCGTGGACGACGGAATCCCGCAGTCCGGGGATGTCGAACCCGACCGCGGGCGTGCCCCGGATGGCGGCCTCGGTGACCACCAGACCCCAGCCCTCCAGCGAGGACGGGTGGAGCAGCAGCCAGCTCCTGCACAGCAACCGGTGCTTCTGGGCCTCGTCGACCCGGCCGGTGAACACCACGCCGGGCCCGGCCTGCGCCTCCAGGCGCGCCCGCTCGGGTCCGTCGCCGACGATGACCAGCTTCCCGCCAGTGATCGGGCGCACCCGTTCCCACAGGCGCAGCAGCAGGTCGATCCGCTTGTACTCCACCAGCCTGCCGACCGCGACGAACAGCGGCTCGTCGGCCTCCGGGAGCAGCGCCTCGGGACGTTCGACGCCGTTGGGGACGATCCGGATGCGATCGGCCGGCACACCGATCCGCTCCATCGCCCCGACCGTCGAGGGGGACACCGCGACCATCAGGCTCCGCCGGTGGGTACGGGCCAGGGCCCGGTGCTCCAGCAGCCGACCTGCGCGAGCCACCGGGCCCGGCAGCCGCTGGTCCCAGAGCTCGGTGTGCACGTGGTTCACCAGGCAGAGCACCGGGCCCCGATACCAGAGCGGGGCCAGATAGGGGACTCCGTTGCACACCTCGACCAGCAGGTCGGTGCTGCCGACACTGCGGCCGAACGCCCGTGGGGTGCGCAGGAAATGGTCGTACGTGCCGCCGGAGGAGACCACCCGGTACCGGCGGCCGCCGGTCGGCGCCGCGCCTCCGCAGAGCAGGGTGACCTCGTGGCCGCGGGCGGCCAGCCCGGAGGCCAGCCGGTCCACGAGCAGTTCCGAACCGCCGGCGGCGGGATTGGCCAGATCGCGCCAGGCCAGCACGGTGATCCGGCGGGGAGCCGCAGGTGCCGGCTTCGACGGTGCGGTGGCCGGCGGCGGGTGCGGGGACGTCAGATGTGCCATGGGAGCTCCTTGGAGGGCACGGTGCTCAAGGCAATGAGGGCGTGCGGGGGCGGGCAGGACGAAGGGCCGCCGGACGGCGGGTGCGTGATGCATGGGGCAGGCAGGGCACGCGGATGTACGGGTGCGCGGGGCACACGGGATCATGAAGAACCGGGGTCGCCGGTGAATAGGGGGCAGTCGCAAGGCACGGGGCCGGGGGGATGCGGCTGGCGGCGCGCGGTTGGCGCGCACCGCCAGTCTCTGTGATCCCTACCGACCGGTACTACTCACCGGGGTGCTAAATTCCCCGGCCGATCATGCGAATTCTGTGAATCCTTGTCACTTGCGCGAGAAGTGGGTGCCACCCGGGCGGACCATCCGCCGCCGTGTCGCCCGTGCGCAGCTCCGCGCCGTCACCGCGCAGGGCGACGCCGCAGTAGTGCGCCCGCGGCAAGCAGGCAGACCAGCCCGGCGGCACCGGCGATGATCGGCAGCGTCCCGCCCACCAGGGTGAGCTTGCGACCGCTGTCCGTCGCCGTCCGCACCTGACCCGCCCTGCTCTCCGCCGTCATGCTGAGGTCGGCCCCCAGCAGCGTCAGCAGGTCGGGGCCGTCGGCGGAGACCCTCAGCGTCACCAGCGGCTGGGTGCGCGCGTCCATGACGGTGCCGGTCACCGGGTCCACGATCACGCTGAATCCGCGGTTCGCGTAGTACCTGTCGACGACGAGCTGGCTGTGCGGCAGGCCGATCAGCTTGCCGGGGACCTGCTGGGTGCCGACCTTGGTCGCGCCGACGACCGCGCCGTAGCGGTAGCCGGGCCGGCCGTTGACAGATGCGGTGCCCTGGTAGTCGAGGGTGACGGTGCCGCCCAGCGTGGAGTCCCAGTACACGTATGGACGCTTGGCCAGGCCGAACGGGAACTTCAGGTACGCCTCGCCGGAGAAGAACGGGGTCTCACCGTTCGAGTGCACCGGCAGGTTGGTCCTGCGATCCGTCACCCAACGCTCCACCGTCCACTGCGCGGAACGCCGCGGGTCGTGCAGGGCGAGTGTGGCCTCGGTGTCGATCTGGGTGGAGATGTCGAGGGCGACGCGGGTCGAACTGCTCTCGGCGATGTTTCCCACCACGTGCCGGGTGAGCGTGAGCTGCTGCACCGGGCTCACGGCCGCCGTCTTGGTGTCGAAGACCGTTCCGCTGCCGGTGAAGACCAACGTGATGTTGCTGTCGATCGGCGTCTTGCGGATCGCCGGCAGCACGTACCAGTGCAGCAGGGGCGCCACCACCAGCAGGAACGCCGCAAGTCCGGTCAGCGTCAGGCCGGTGCGGGACAGACGGCGCGGGGCCGGCACGGGATCGGGTCGCCCTTGCGAGGGCTGTTCGAGGGTCTGACTTGTGGGCGCGGACATGAATACGCTCCGTAAGGGATCGGGTCGGTGCAGACCAGCCGCACGGACCGTGCGGCGGTGTTTGCATTGGTGCGACGAAGCCCCAAACGGCTGCCGTGGTACGGCAGATCGCGTGTACATCCCCTGAACCGGGAACCGTAGGTCGACCCTTGACGGATGTCAACGACGGGGCAAAACTGTGGGAGCGCCGGGCCGGGGCCGGTGCGGATGGTGTCGCCTGCTGTACCGCTCCGCTCGTACGGGGCATACGGAAGGGACAATCCGCAGCCATGCGTACCCAACATCCGGTTCTCGCCGTCGCCATCGCCGCCGCGACGGGCGCGGCCCTCGCCATCGCCGCAGCCATCGGCCTGGTCACCTCGGCGACCGCTGCCCCCACCCGCCCCGCCGTGCCGCTGGTGTCCTTCACCGGCTGAGCCCGTCGCACTCCAGGGAGGCAGCCCGCATGGGCGTACCAGAATGCCCCGAACCGGCTCCCCAGCCCGTCGCGCTCCAGACACCGACGGCGCCCCGGCCAACCTCCGTGTGGAGCGCCGTCAGCGCCACCGACACCGAGCGGTTCATCAGCCTCGCCGCCGCCGAGATCCCCGTCCTCTCGGCCGAGGTCACACGACAGATCCACCATCAGTTCCCGCAGATCGTCGAGATCTTCGACGACGACGGCGAATCGGGGGTACTGACCCGGATCAGGAAGGCCCTGGGCCACTTCGTCGAGAGCGTCAGAGCCGTCGGCGGCCCGAGAATCGACGGCGACGGCGCCGCCCGCTTCCGGGAAGCCACCGCAGCCCTCGACAAGCACCACGGCATCCCCGGACGTGCGATCGACCTCATGCGGGCCGTCTACCTCTTCGGCGCCCGACTCTCCTGGCGCCGCCTCACCGAGATCGCACAGGAGATCGGGATCCCACCGGCGGCGATGTACGAACTGGCCGAAGCCGGCTTCGACTACATCGAAAGCCTGGTGGTGGAAGCCGCCCAGGACCAGATCAGCTCCGCAGCCCTGGCCGCCGGAGAACGGCTGCGGCGCCAGCGCCGACTGATCGACCTGCTGCTCGCTGACCGCAGCGCGGACCCCGAAGCAGCGGCCCGGTACGCCGCAAACCTCGGCTGGCCGATGCCGGAGACACTCGCCGTCGCGGTCCTCAACCGCAACGAACGGGCCTCCCTGCCCCCGCTCCTCGGCGCCGGGATCCTGCTCGACTGGGAGAGCGAACAGCCGCGGCTGGTCATCCCCGGCCCCGCCCACATGGACCGGGCCAACCTACTGCAGCAGTCGCTGCCCGGCTGGACAGGCGCGATCGGCCCCGTCGTCCCCCTGGCCGAGGCCGCCCGCTCCCTGCACTGGGCACGGACCGCGCTCGACCTGATGGCGGTCGGGACGCTGCCCGGCGACGGCATGCTCGACTGCACCGAACACACCACCGCGCTGCTCCTGCTGCCACCAGCCGAGCTGGTCGACGACCTGGCCGCAGGCTGCCTGGCCCCACTGGCCGCCTGCACCCCGGGCCACGGCCAGCGGCTCGCGGACACGCTCCTGGCCTGGCTCCAGACCAGAGGCGGCGCCGCCGAGGTGGCTGCGCAGATCGGGGTCCATCCCCAGACAGTCCGCTACCGAATGCGCCAACTCAGAGAGATGTGGGGCGACTCGCTGGACGACCCCGACCGGCGCTTCGAACTGGAACTGGTCCTCCGGGCCCGCAAACTGCGCACTGCCCACCGCGCATGACGCTCCGCCGGGGACACCGGGGGCGGCCTCATCGCCTGCTTCTGGTTGCCCGGCGGCCAGGACATCGCCGCCGGAGGTGCTGACGGGCTGTATGCGGCCGGGTACCAGCTGCACAGTGGCGGCTTTGGCCAGTTGAAGCACTGGCGTCAAGACGTCACCCAGGACCACCCGCTCAGGCATACAAAGTACCCGGAACCCCAAACCCCAGGTTCCGCCACCGGCAGGGGTCACCCCCACTGCACCGAGCCCCTGGGCGGCGTCGGCGTCCACGGTCGCACGCAGACTATGCCGGCTCTTCCTGCCGTTCTCCGCGTGCCACGGCCAGGGTCCGATCCGCATGCTGGTTCGCCCACGGGATTCGGTCGCTCCTCCCTGTCGACCCCAACTCACCATGGAGTAGCTGTCATCGATATTCGAACAGCCCTTGGCCGGCGCCAGCGCATAGCAGCAGTCGTCGTCGCTTCTCTGACCATAGGGGCCGGGTCCGTGGCCCAGGCGGCCCCCTCGCAGGCGTCCGCCTCCCCGGCGGCGGCTCGCACGCTCGTCGGAACCCACCCCCACTGGGCAACACCCACCACCGACCAGGGGACGACCCCCTCCGGTCAGCAGATCACCGCCCGGGTCTACCTGGCAGGCAAAGACCCGGCCGGCCTGGCGGCCTACGCCAGGGAAGTCTCCACGCCCGGCAGCCCGCTGTACGGCAAGTTCCTGACTCCCGAGCAGGTGCAGAGCCGTTTCGGTGCCTCGGCCGCACAGACCGCGGCCGTGCGCTCCTGGGTCACCGGAGCCGGGCTCAGCGTCGCCTCGGCCACCACCCACTACCTTGACGTGCGCGGCTCATCCGCCGCGGTGGACCGGGCCTTCGGCACCAGGCTGCACCAGTACGTCGTGAATGGTCAGATGCTCACCGCGCCGGACGCCGATGCGGTGGTCCCGGCCGGTGTCTCCTCGGCGGTCCTGGGTGTGACCGGTTTGAACTCCCAGGCGCACTTCATGCGTTCGCAGGCCGTTTCGCAGAGCGGCGCCATGGACGGCGCCGCCCGCACGGGCACGCAGACTCCGGCGTCCCGTCCTGCCCCTGGCACGGGGATCTCCACCACGGCGACGTGCTCGGACTACTGGGGGCAGAAGCCGGTCACCGGCGGGCCGGAGGGCTACACGCCCACCACCAGCTACGCCCAGTGCCCGCTCATCCCCTCGCAGCTGCGCGAGGCATACGGCATCACCGCCTCCCACCTGACCGGCAAGGGCGTGACCATCGCCATCGTGGACGCCTACGGCTCTTCCACCATGCTGGCCGACGCGAACCGGTACGCGACCTCCCACGGCGACAACGCGTTCCGCAAGGGCCAGTACTCCGAGATCGTCACGCCGAGCCAGTGGAACTCGCAGGACAACTGCGGCGGCCCGGCCGGCTGGCTGGACGAGGAGGCGTTGGACGTCGAGATGGCTCACGGGCTGGCCCCGGACGCCAACATCCTCTACGTCGGCGCCAACTCCTGCATGGACACCGACCTGCTCGCAGCCCTCGCCACCATCGTCGACAAGCACCTGGCGGACGTCGTCTCCAACTCCTGGGACATACTCCTGCACACGACCGACGGGGATGAGCCCCAGGCGATGATCGACGCCTACGAGCAGGTCTTCCAGCAGGGCGCCGTCGAGGGGATCGGCTTCGACTTCGCGTCCGGCGACTGCGGCGACAACTCGCCCGCCGCCGCGGCCAAGGGGCTCAACTGCCTGCCGGGCAGCAACCGAGCCCAGGCCTTCTTCCCCGGCGCCGACCCGTGGGTCACCGACCTGGGCGGCACAGCGCTCGGAATCAAGGATGCGAAGGGCACCTACGGCTTCGAAACCGACATGGGCAACCTGCGCTCCGTGCTCGAACTGAACTCCAGCCCCGGCCAGCCCGCCGAGAGCTGGAACCCGTTCCCCGGCTACTTCTACTTCGGTGGCGGCGGCGGCACCAGTGAGGACTTCGCCCAACCCTGGTACCAAAGGGGCATCGTGCCGGACCGCCTCGCGCACACACTGATGACCGGCAAGGCCAGCGCCACCGCGCAGCGGGTCACCCCGGACGTCGCCATGAACGGCGACCTGTACACCTCCGTCCTGGTCGGCGTCACCGGGTACGGCCCCGACGGTGTCTACACCGAAAGCGGCTTCGGCGGCACCAGCGTCGCGACACCGGAGTTCTCCGCGATCCAGGCCGACGCGATCCAGGCCCGCCACGGCCGCCCGATCGGCTTCGCCAACCCCGCGATCTACGCCCGCTACGGCAGCGCCGCCTTTCACGACGTGGTCAACAACACGACCGGTCCGGGCCAGCCGCCACTCAACGCGGTCGCCGACTTCGGCATCGTCGACAACGCGCTGAGGGTCCGCCTGGTCGCCTTCGGCCGTGACTACGGCCTGGCCGCAACCAAGGGCTTCGACAACGCCACCGGCGTCGGCTCTCCCACCGGCGCCTACCTCAACTCCTTCGAGTAACCCATCGAATCCCTGCACTCGGTCTGCCCGCACACGGGCAGACCGAGCCTGACAGGACCTACGGGTCGTCCCGCAGCCGCCGAACCCGGATGAGATGATCTCGGGCGCCGGTGTCACCACTGCATCGGAGCCGGACAGGAAAGGCCCGCGCACGAGGCAGAGCCCGCGTCCCTTCAGCAAGCTGACCACGACGGTGCACCGGGACGGCGCCCCCTACCTGCGCCACCTCCACCACGAGACACCGGTCAGGCAATCCAGCCGTGGCGTTGGGCGTAGAGGGCCAGTTGGAAGCGGGAGGCCGTACCGGACAGCCGCATCAGACGCTCCACGTACCGTGACATACTGCGCTTGGATATGCCCAGATTCCGGGCCACCGAGTCGTCGGGGAGCCCTGCGGCCATCTGTCCCAGCATCAGTTGGTCCATCGGCTGCAGCTCATCACTCGAGGAATCGTCACCCCCGAAGGGAGTGGCGGACTGCCAGCACAGCTCGAACAGCTCCGTCAGTGCCGGAAGCACGCTGGACTCGTGGATCAGTAGCGCGGTGTGGTGCCGGTCGACGTGACGACTGGTCAATCCGATCACCGCCGCCCGGTCGTCGGCTAGGAGCATCTTCACCGGAACCTGGGGTCTGACCCGCGCGACCTCGCCGGCCTTGATACAGGGCATGATGTTGACCTGGAACCGGTCCGCGTCCGCGACGGCAGCCTTGGCGTAGACGGTCCGGTAGGAAACGCCGCGTCGCAGACTGTCGATCTCGATCGGGTTGGCCGTCGGCCCGCCGTAGGGCGGTGTGTCGAAGATCGAGACGTGCGAGTGGGCGCCGGCTTCTATCTCGGTCCATGCCTGCTGGGCGTCGGCACCTTCGACCATCTCGACGACGTTCCGCGTTCCCCAGAGGTTGGAGTTGCGGCGGTAGGCGGCGTAGGCCGACGCGGCCTGTTCGACGGCCATGTCGGCCCGGAGGCGGACGCGGTCGGACAGGATCTGCAGCCCGCCGTGCGGATCCAGCGGTTTGACCCAGTCCTGGTCGCGCAGGGCAAGGGCCAACGACTCCAGCTCGCCAAGTGCCGCGTCGCAGGTGGCTCGAGTCAAGCCGAGCATCTCTTCGATTGCGTGTAACGGGGTCCGTCCAGCAGACAGCAGGTAGCGGTAGACGGACGCGGCGTTGCTGGACAGGCCGAGTGTTTCGAGCTGCTCGTCGAGTGGTGACATCGATTTTCCTAGGAGGGAGGCGGGCCGGTGGGGGTGGTGGCCGCACGGTCTTTGGCGTGCGACGTCACGTGCCCGGCGATGCCGGGCGGCACAGGTAGGGATTCGTGACAGACGGTTGATTCTGTGTCGGGGCGCAGACGTTACGACCTTCGGCGTGCAGCAATGCTGCCGTGGACCTGTAGAGCGGATGTTGCGTTCGGCTCCATAGCCCTCCTCGAAGACGAACGGGTCTTCCGCACCATGAAGAGCACCCTCGACCTCCATCCCGTCGATCACCGCGGCGATGACCGTCTTCGCCCCCACGTCCCGTTGCGCTGGCGTGCTCTGCTGCTGATCCGGGTCGCCCAACGCCGGACCAAGCAGGCCTGGCGCACCTCCGGGAGCGGGCTCGGCCGGCCTGCACCAGGTCACCCCTGCCGGCAGCCTGCGGCAGGCGATCGAGCCCACCGACGCACCGGCGCGGACCTTCAAGGAGTGTGCCGTCTCGATGATCACAGGCCCTTGCGCGCCCGCGGACCGTCGACGTCGAGATGCACTGCCAGGACCGAGCGCGCCGGGTTGCCAGCCTGCGGCATGCGGGGACCATGGATTGCACGGGGGTGGGGGCAGCCCCACCAGATGCGCCCTGCCCCAGCGGGCCGCGGAGGAGGACGTCGACGATCTGCCCGCTTCCTTCAGTTCGGCGTCAGCCGAGCGCTCCGCCCACCCGGCCTGGCCACAGGGCAGCGACAACGCGGGCGGGGGTTGCTTCGGAACGAGAGGAGCGAACCCATGGGCAGCCTGTCCCCGGGGTTCCAAGGAAAGCCCCGGACGATCGAGAGCCGGCTCCCGCCGGGCCAGTACCCGACCGAGGACTTCCCCGTCCTGTCCGCCGGGCCCACTCCCCGCATCCCCACCGACCGGTGGTCGTTCACTGTGACCGCCGAGACGGGGGAGACCCGGTCGTGGACCTGGGACCAGATGATGGCCCTGCCGCAGGAGGAGCCCACCGTCGACATCCACTGCGTGACCCGGTGGTCGAAGTTCGACACCCGCTGGCGCGGCGTCTCCCTCGACGTCTTCCTCGACCAGGTCGACACCGCCGCCGACTTCGTCATCGCTGAGTCCTTCGACGGCTACACCGCCAACCTCCCGCTGGAGGACGTGACCGACGGCAAGGCGTGGCTGGCGCACTCCTTCGACGGCTACCCGCTCTCCCCGGACCACGGCGGCCCGGCCCGCCTGCTGATCCCGCACCTGTACTTCTGGAAGTCCGCGAAGTGGGCCAAGGGCCTCATCCTCACTCCGGAGAACGAACCCGGCTTCTGGGAGTCGGCCGGCTACCACGACTACGGCGACCCGTGGCGCGAGCAGCGCTACTGGAGCGACTGATGCGCGGCTGGCGACGGGCCCGCCTGACCGAGCGGACCGAACAGACGGCGACCGGCCGCACCCTGAAGTTCGAGGTCCCGAGATGGCCCGGACACCTCCCCGGCCAGCACGTCGACGTCCGGCTGACCGCGGACGACGGCTACCAGGCCGTCCGCAGCTACTCACTCGCGGCCCCCGCCGACACCAACAGCATCGAGCTGGGAATCCAGTCCGCCCTCGAAGGCGAGGTCTCCCCGTACCTGGCCGACGACCTCCCCGTGGGCGCCGATGTCGAGGTCAAAGGCCCACTCGGGGGCTGGTTCGTGTGGACCCCCCAGGAACCCGGCCCGCTCCTGCTGGTCGCAGGTGGCTCCGGCATCGTGCCGCTGATGGCGATGCTGCGCGCACGCCTCGCCTCCGCCTCGGACGAGCCCTGCACGCTGCTCTACTCCGTCCGCGACCCGGACGAGGTCTGGTACCCCGCGGAACTCGACGCTACTGCTCACCCCGTCCATGTCCGACGCCTCTACACCCGCCGTGCGCCCGAGGGGTCCGAACGTCCCGCAGGACGCATGACGAAGCACGACCTGCTGGACCTGCCGGCCACTGCGGCGACCCACTGCTTCGTCTGCGGGCCCACCGGATTCGTCGAGCACGCCGCCATCCTCCTGCTCACCAACGGGTACACGCCCGACCAGATCCGCACCGAACGCTTCGGCTGACCCGCCCGAGCCGCACGGCAAGGAGAACCCCGGCCATGAACGAGCACCCCCTGTACCTCGACGGCAACGCCCTGGCCGGCCCGCTCGGGGAGGTCTTCGCGATCGACCCGACCACGGCCTGGCGCCTGTGCCCCTCCTGTCGCCTCCCGGCGACCATGGGCCAACTGCACGTCTACGGACCCGAACCTGGTCTGACCGCCCGCTGCCCCGGCTGTGAGGCCATCGCCCTGCGGGTCGTCACCCAGCCCGAGTACCTCTGGCTCCAACTCGGCACAGGGGCAGGCGCCTTCCGCTTCACCCTTCCGCACGCCACGCCGTGACCTGCGAAGGCTCGGATGGAGTTCCATCCGGCCGGCCCCGGGGTGCGGAGGCCGGCCGCCGTCGCGGCCCCGGGGATGCAGGCCGCGACGCTCGTTGCCGGTCGAGCAGTGAACCCCTGAACCGGCTGCGAGGTCAGACGTCCTTGAGCTGGACGCCCTTCGTCTCCCGCATGAGGTAGCACGCGAGGCCCGTGAACACGCACAGCAGCATGATGTAGAAGCTGGAGAACCTGGCCTGGCCGAGGCCGACGAAGAGCTGGTTCAGGTACGGCGCGGTGCCGCCGAAGACCGCTACGGACACCGAGTACGCGAAGCCGATGGCCTGGGTGCGGACCCTCGTCGGGAAGTTCTCCGCCATGGTGGCGGACAGCAGTGCCCCGGGGATGGCCACGAGGGTGAGGGCGATCGAGTCCGCCACCAGCAGTGTCCAGCCCGGCGATCCGATGAGTTGCTTGAGCGGGATCTGCAGAGCGAACATCAGCACCGCGAACGTGATCATCAGCGGTCGTCGGCCGATGCGGTCGGAGAGGTGGCCCCACAGCGGCAGGGTGAGCAGGGCGACGCACTGTGCTGCGACCGAGCACCAGTAGGCGGCGGCGGGGTCCATGCCCTTCTGGATGATGGCGTAGGTCGAGACGTACGAGGTCCAGGTGTAGTGGGCCGCGGTGATGCCCGACGTCATCAGGATGACGAGCAGGACTGCGCGGGTCACCTGCCACCTGGGCAGCGGCCGGGTGGCGGCGTTCGACTGCTCGTCGGAGAACACCTCGCTCTCGTCCATGCTGCGACGCAGGTACAGGGCGGCGAGGGCCAGGAGCGCGCCGAGGAGGAAGGGGATGCGCCAGCCCCACTGGGCGACTTCGCTCTTGGAGAGGAGGGACGTCACGGCTCCGCCCACCGAGAAGGCGAGGGCCGAGCCGCCGAAGATCGCGACGAAGACGATGCTTCCCCACAGGCCGCGGCGCTCACTGGGCGCGATCTCCGCGATGTAGGTGTTGGCGGTCGCCGACTCGCCGCCGTGGGCGAAGCCCTGGATCATGCGGGCGAGGAGCAGGGCGAGCGAGGCCCCGGCGCCGATGGAGGCGTAGCCGGGCATGAGTCCGATGGCGAGACTGCCGCCGGCCATCATCAGCATGGTGGTGACCAGGACGAACTTGCGCCCGCGCCGGTCGGCGACGCCGCCGAAGACGATGCCGCCCAGCGGGCGCATGAGGAAGCCCACCGCGAAGACGGCGAGGGTGGACAGCAGCGCCGACATCGTGTCGGCCGAGTGGAACATGGCTTTGGCGATGAACGGCGTGAAGACGGCGTAGGCGCTCCACTCGTACCACTCGAGGACGTTCCCGATCGTGCTGGCGAGCAGGGACTTGCGCCTCGAACGGACGGTGCTGCCGGGATCGGGTCTCTCCCCGGTCGCGGTGCCGGGCTCTGCTTGTGCGTTGCTCACGAAGGCTCCTTCGCTGTTTTCGGGCAGGGGGAAGTGAGGTCTGGCACGCGGTGAAGGTGAAGGGGGGTGTCGGGAGGCGGCCGTGCGTCAGTCGCGGGTCGCCGCGCCCAGGCCGGCGTACTGCGCGGCCATCGCCAGCAGGCGGGGGACACCCGCCTCGAGCGACGGCGCGAAGACCGTGTCGTTCGGGCGCTCGCCGCGCTGCCAGCGGGTGTGGATGGCCTCGCAGAAGATCGCGGCCTTCCACAGTGCGAGGGCCTGGTACCAGGGGAGCGGGGTGAGATCGAGGCCCGTGCGCGCCTGGTAGCGCTCCGCCAGCTGGCGCCGGGTGAGGTAGCCGGGTCCCTGGGTCACCGGGGTGAGCTCGAGCGGGGTGGCCGGGGTGCCTGCCTCGGAGTAGGTGGCGGTCAGGTAGCCGAGGTCCGCCAGCGGGTCGCCGAGCGTGGCCATCTCCCAGTCCAGGATCCCGATGATCCGGGCCGGCGACTGGGGAGCGAACATGAGGTTGCCCATGCGGTAGTCGCCGTGGACCACCGCGGTCGCCTGACTGGTCGGCAGGTTGCGGCCGAGCCAGTGGGCGATCCGCTCCACCTCGGGCAGGCTGCGCGTGGTGTTGACCTCCCACAGCCCGCTGAACCGTTCGACCTGGCGCCGCAGATAGCCGCCGGGGGATCCCAGAGCGGCGAGCTCGCCCGTTGTCACGTCGATGCCGTGGAGGGCGACGAGGGCGTCGACGACCGCGGCACTGGTCGCCGTGCGTTGCTCGGGGGAGAAGAGGTGGGTGGGGATCGTGTCGGTGACGACGGTCCCGTCGAGGCGGGACATGAGGTAGAACGGCACGCCCAGGACCGACTCGTCCTCGCAGACGGCGATGATCTCCGGCACCGGCACCCCGTGCCCGCGCAGGATCTTCTGGATGCGGGCCTCGCGCACCATGTCGTGCGTCGACTTCGGCAGCGGCGGGCGCGGACCGCGGCGCAGGACGACGGAGGTGTCGCCGCGCTCGATCAGGTAGGTGATGTTGGAGTGCCCGTCACCGATGCGCTGCCATGCCAGCGGGCCGCTTCCGATGCCCTGCGCGTCGAGGAACTCGGTGACCGCGTCGACGACCAGCAGGGGCGGGCTGTCGAGATGCCGGGCCTCCTCCGGGCCGGCGACGACCTCCGCTCCGTCGGGGACGGTCTGCATCACGCGCCCCCGTCCCGGTCGACGGCGGCGTCGCCGAGGTACCGCTCGCCGGCCGCCAGCGCCTTCGCCCGGCCGGCCGAGGCGCGGCGTGCGATGGCCCACTTGTGGGTCTCGTTGGGGCCGTCGTAGATACGGAACGGGCGGACCTCGTTGAGGTACTGGGCGAGCGGGAGCCCGGTGGAGACCCCGTCGCCGCCGCAGATCTGGATGGCGCGGTCGATCACCCGGAAGATCGCCTCCGAGCAGTGCACCTTCGCGATCGAGGACATCGCGGACCCGGCCTTCGGATCGGCGTGCAGCAGCGCGGCGGTCTTGGTGATGATCGCGTCGGACGTCTCGATGTCGATCACCGACTCGGCGATGAGGCCCTGTGCCAGGCCGAGGGAGTCGATCGGGGAGCCGAACAGCTCGCGCCGCCCGGCCCGGTCCAGCGCGATGTCGAGAGAGCGGCGCGCCAGGCCCAGCCACCGCATGCAGTGGGTGAGGCGGGCCGGCCCGAGCCGCACCTGGGCGTACCGGAAGCCGAGTCCGACCTCGCCCAGGACCGCATCCTCGGGGACGAAGCAGTCCTCGAGGTAGAGGTGCGGGTGGCCTCCGTCGATGGCGCGGTCGACGGTGTGGATCGGCTCGCCGACCCTGATGCCGGGGTTCGCCATGTCGACGAGGAACATGGTGGCCCCGGCCGGGGAGCCGCCGGTGTCGGGGGTGCGGGCCATCACGATGCCGAATCCGGCGCCGACGGCGCCGCTGGTGAACCGCTTGTGGCCGTGGATGGTCCAGCCGCCGGCCGAACGCACTGCCGTGGTCCGCAGGGCCGCCGGGTCGGACCCGGCTCCCGGGTGGGGCTCGGTCATGGCGAAGCAGGACCGGATATCTCCGGCGGCCAGGGGAGCGAGGTAGCGGTGCTTCTGCTCCTCGGTCGCGATCAGGTTCAGCATGTGCATGTTTCCCTCGTCGGGTGCCATGCAGTTCAGCGCGCTGGGGCCGATCGGCGAGTAGCCGGCCTCCTGCAGGATCGGCGACCAGTGCTCGATGGACACCCCCTGCCCGCCGTACTCCTTCGGCACGTGCGGGGCGAAGACCCCGGCATCCTTCGCGGCCGCCTGCAAGCGCTCGCGCGTGGCCTTATCGAGGCGCTCTCCCGGTGCGGGTTCCGCATCGACGACGACCTCGCGGACGAACCGGCGGGTGCGCTCGCGCAACTCCTCGACCTCGGACGGGAGGTGAGTGAAGGCCATGGGTGTCCTTGCTCCTTTCTGGATGGGCGGGTTCGTCACGCGGTGCCGCCGGCGACCGTGAGACCGCCGTCGACGGTCAGGACGTGGCCGGTGACCCAGGAGGACTCGGCCGAGGCCAGGTAGGCCACCGCGGAGGCGACGTCGGAGGGGATGCCGAGCCGCTTCATCGGGTAGTCCTCTGCGGCTTCCCTCTCCCTGCCCTCGTAGAGGGCCTGGGCGAACTGCGTCTTCACCACGGCGGGAGCCACGGCGTTCACGCGGATCAGCGGGCCGAGTTCGGCGGCCAGGGTCCTCGTCAGGTGGGAGACCGCCGCCTTGCTCACCCCGTAAAGGCCGATGCCCGGGGCCGGGGTCTCCGCGGTCACCGAGGAGAGGTTGACGACGCTTCCGCAGCGCTCCGCGAAGCGCAGTCCCGGGTGCGCCACCGCGCCCTGGATCCACGCGAGAGTGGCGAGGACGTTGACCTCCAGCACCTTGCGGGCGACATCGAGGTCCAACTGGGCGACCGGACCGTAGGCCGGATTGATGCCCGCGTTGTTCACGAGGATGTCGAGCCCGCCGAACTCGCGGGCGACGGTGTCGAAGACCTCCAGGCGGTGCTCGGGATCGTCGGCCTTGCCGGCGACGGCGATGACGCTGCCCTCGGGGAAAGCGGCCGCAACCTCCTTCAGCGGCCCGGCCTTGCGGGCGGTGATGCACACCCGCGCGCCTTCGGACACCAGCTGCTCGGTGATCGCCAGGCCGATTCCCCGGCTCGCGCCGGTCACGACGGCGGTACGGCCCGAGAACCGGGCCCGGTCGGTGTGGTTCTGGTGCAACGGATCAGTCCTTCGAAGGGGCGGACGGCTCGGAGCCGGCGGCGGTGCGGAGCTCGGCCCGGCGGATCTTGCCGGTCTGGGTCTTGGGCAGGTCGGCGACGAAGTGGATCCGCCGCGGGCACTTGTAGGCCGCCAACCGCTCGCGGGAGAAGGCGATGAGCTCCTCCTCGGTGGCGCTGCGCCCGGCCTTGAGGGAGACGTGGGCGACGACGGTCTCCCCGCGGTACTCGTCCGGCTCCCCGACGACGGCGGCTTCGAGGACCGACGGGTGCTCGTACAGGGCGTCCTCGACCTCGCGCGGCCAGACCTTGTACCCGGACACGTTGATCTGGTCCTTCAGCCGGTCCACCAGGTAGACCCAGCCCCGCTCGTCGATGACGGCCACGTCACCGGTGCGCAGCCGGCCCTCGGGCATGGCCTGGCGGGTCTCCTCGGGCTTGCCCCAGTACCCCGGCACCACCTGCGGCCCGCTGAGCTCGAGCTCGCCCTGCTCCCCGGATGGCACCGGGTCGCCGTGCAGGTCCACGACGCGTGCCGCCAGGTGCGGTAGCGGCAGTCCGATGGACAGCGTCCCGCTCGGCGGGTGGATCGGCGCCCGCTGCCCGGGCGGCACGGCGATGACGGCGGAGGTGGTCTCGGTCATCCCGTAGCCGTTGTGGATGTAGACGCCGAATCTTTCCTGGAATCGCTCGATGGTCGCCGGGGGGATCGGCGCGCCTCCGGAGTACAGGGCCTTCGCCGCCGCGAAGTGTTCCGGCCGGGCCTGCGGCAGTTCGTAGATCGCGTTGTACGCCGTGATGGAGCCGATCGTGTAGGTGACTCCGTGTTCGGCGAAGGCCTCCAGGACGACCTCGGGGTGGAACCGGCCGGTGAGCACGAGCGTGGTGTCGGTGAGCAGCGAGAGGGCCGCGTTGGCGACCGCGCCGGTGATGTGGAACAGCGGGGCGATGGCGAGCACGACGTCCCCGTCGCCGAGGCGGGTCCACGATTTGCAGGTCCCGACCACGCTCAGCACGTTGCCGTGGGTGTTCATGGCGCCCTTCGGCGGCCCGGTCGTCCCGGAGGTGTAGGTCAGGAACGCCACGTCGTCGCGGGTCAGCGGCAGCGGGGCGGGTCGGCGGCCGCTGAACTCCTCGATCAGCGCCAGGAGGTCGCCGTCCGGTGCGGGTGCGGTGCGGTCCGTCGACGCGAACACCCGCCGGTCGTCGCGGGACTGGAGGTCCAGCGCCGATGTGCTGATCAGCCATCGGACCGTGCTCCCGGCCAGGGTGTCGAGCGTCTCCTCGGCGTCGGTGTCCGCGCACACGATCCCCACTGCCCCGGCGTCGTCGACGATCCGGCGCAGTTCCTGGCGCCGGTACATCGGGTTGAGCCCCAGCACCGTGGCGCCCAGCTTCCACAACGCCAGCATCACCAGCGCGTACTGCGGGATGTTCTGCAGGTAGACGCCGACCCGGTCGCCGCGGCCGGTCCCGCGGGCCGCGAACGCGGCCGCGAGCGCGTCCGACGCCGCGTCCACCTCCTGCGCGGACAGACCGCCGTCGAAGTACCGAAGCGCTGTGGCGCCGGGGTTCTTCGCCACCCGGGCTCTCCACGCGGCCACGAGTGATTCGTGGACGCTTCGCGGCCCGGCTTCGACACCCCGGGGGAGCAGGGCGTCCCCCGAGGGCTCATCAGGCACCGTCATGTGCTGTCCTTCCACTTACTGGATTACCGAGCGGCCGCTCGGTTACCGAGCGATCGCTCGGTAAAGTGAAGGGGTGGGTCGAGGGCCGTGTCAAGAGATCCGACATCGGCGTCGGGGGTGCGACCTGCATACTGATGAGCCGACGCGACGAAGATCCGGGGGAAGAGGAGCGCTGTGACCGAGGCCGATGCCGGGCTGGACTGGAGGACCTACGCGGGCAGCGGGCTGCCGCCCATCCTCGAGACCGCGCTGGCCTGCTTCACGGAGCACGGCTACCACGGGACCACGATCCGGACCGTGGCCGCCCGCGCGGACCTCTCCGTCCCGGGGTTGTACTACCACTACCCGTCGAAGCAGGCGCTGCTCGTCGCGATCGTCTCCTACGCCATGGACGACCTGTGGGAGCGCAGCACCCAGGCCTTGGAGGAGGCCGGCCCCGACGTCCGGCGCAGGCTGGACCTGCTCGTCGAGTGCCTCGTCCTGTTCCATGCGTACCGGCGGGACCTCGCGTTCATCGCCGCCAGCGAGATCCGCAGCCTCGTCGGGGACGCTCGCACGACCTACATCGGCGCCCGGGACCGCCAGCAGCGCCTGATGGACGAGGTGGTTGAGGACGGCGTCGCGCAGAAGGTCTTCACGACCGAGTACCCACGCGAGGTCAGCAGGGCGATCGTGACCATGTGCACAGGCGTCTCCCAGTGGTACCGCCCCGAGGGCGAGCACGCCCCGCAGGAGCTGGCGGAGCGGTACCGCGTCATGGCGCGAATGACGGTGGGTGCCGCCTGACCGCTGCCCTCGCGAAGGGCAGCACCTCCCGCAGGCCGGCCCGACGGGTCCGGCGCAGCCGCTCAACGTTCCATCACGTTCGCGATCGGGGCGTGCAGGTCGCCGCGTGGTGGCCGCCCTTTCCAATGTTGACGCCGCCTACTTTGCGCTCCTATCGTGAGTGCGCCATCGGTCCTGACCGGCTCCGGTCTTCGTGCCGATGCCCACGCTGCTGCGGGGCGGGCCTCTTCGGCGTGCCCGTCGGGCGAGGAGCGCTCGGCCGACTCCGCGGCCGCAGATCCGGCCCCGCGGAAGGGCGCCTGCGCCAGCTGCCCCTTCATCGGCTTCGGGCCGCCTGCGCACATACGACTGCCGCCGGACGGTGCCGGCCGGGGCGCCCTCGGCTGCGGGCGTTCCCGGAGGGCGCACCGGCGTCCCGATCGACATCGCTGTGGAGGCAGCTCAATGACTGATGCGTTCAAGGGCGGTCTGACCGACCCGATCGTGCTCATCGCCCCGGCGATGGCCATCGGCTCGGGCTACTACAGACCTCTTGTCGAAGAGTTCGAGTCGCGAGGATGGGGGGCGCAGGCACTCACCCGACGCGGTTTCGAGAAGGGCCGGCCGCGAGCGAGCCGGACCAACGACTGGACCTACGCCGACGAGATCGACGACATTGCGCGGGAAGTCGCCGCCGTCCGCACAAGGAACCCCGGACGCCCGGTGCTCCTGCTCGGGCACAGTCTCGGCGGCCAACTCGTCGCAGGGCACGAGCTCACGCACATCCCGGCCGACGGCGTTGTCACCGTGGGAGGCGCCATCCCGCACTACCGGCACTTCCGTATGGGCGGCGTCGAGATAGCGACCATGGCGGCGCTCGTCGTGCCGACAACGACCGCGGTCCTCGGCTACCTCCCCAAGCCGGCATTCGGCGGCCCCGGCGCCCGCACCATGATGCGAGAGTGGTCCCGGATGGTGCTCACCCGACAGATGCCCTTCCGGACCGACCGCATGATCACCACGCCCGCCCTCATCGTCAGCCTCGACAACGACCAGTTGTCGCCGTTGGCCGCCGTCGACGACTTCACCGGACACCTGTTCCATCCCAGTGCGGTCGCCCGCTGGCACTACCGGGACGACCAGGTCCCACCCGGGGCGTCGAACGACCACATCGCCTGGGTGAGGACCCCGGGCACCGTTGTCCACCGAATCCTCGCGTGGTGGGCCGACGCCTCTTCAGAAAGGGCTTCCGGCCCGGCATCTGCCGGATGAGCCGCCCCGTGGGGCGACCCGGGTCTGCCGGCCAAACGGGTACGGAGCTCTGCTGCCCGGATCCGGAAGATCCGAGCAGCGGAACTGATACGCCGCTGGCAGCAGGCCGTAGCGCCGACATTCGCCACCCGGCGATCCCAGCCCCGCAGGCGTAGAGCCGAGGCTGAGTGGACGGCGGGCGAGGTCAGAAGCTGATCTCCAGCGCCACGATGGGACGCCGGCGCCGTCGGCCGGTCACCGTGGCGTACACGTTGCCCACGCGGGCCATCAAGTACTTGCGGCCCAGCAGGCGGCGGACCTTCTCCTTGCCATCGGCGTCGAGGACCCGGCCGGTGCCCGGCGCCTCGGCGGCACCGGGCTTGATCCGGCCGCGCACGTCGCAGACCACGACCTTCGCCCGCGGGTCGCGGCGCAGCCGCTTGACCTTCCAGGAGTCGGCCTCGGTCCAGACGTACAGCAGTCCGTCGTCCACGACGTGCCACACCGGGGTGGCGACGGGGGTGCCGTCCTTGCGGTAGGTGGTGAGGCTGACGTAGCGGGCGCGTGTCAGCGCGTCGAGCGTGCGCGGGTCGAGGGCAGTCACGGTGTGTCCAATCTTGTGGGGATCTGCGAGAAGTCGAACGCGTGGTCGGCGACACTGAAGCAGCTCACCCCCAAGGCTGGCGACTGTTTCCACTCTTGGCCCCTGCGCCGGGCCGATCCGGTACGAGGGAGGCGAAGTCGCGGGCAACGCCGTCTCGCCGAGCCCGTGGAGTTCGGGTGGCGGCCTCCTCGCCGGGCAGGGCGGGGCCGGCTTAGTGTTCCCGGAAGTCCGGCCAGGCCCGCACCGAGTCCACTGGTGGAGTCGGTGGATGTCGGGGCGCTGCGCCCGGCGAGGCCGCGACGAGGTGCGTCTCCTTCAGCGGACGGGGACGTGGCGGGCGAGGTACGTCAGCCGGTCGGCGGCGCTGCGCTCGAACCGATCGCCGACGTGGACGTCGCCGCCGTCACACCGACCGCCGAGGGCTCGGGCCGCCCAGCAGCTGGGCGGCGACCTTCTTCGCGGTCGCCTGGGCGGAGCCGGGGTTCTGCCCGGTGACGAGGTTGCCGTCGACCACGGTGTACGAGACGAACGGCAGCCTGGCCTTCTCGTACAGGGCGCCGCGCTTCCTCATCTCTTCTTCCGGGTTGTAGGGCACGTGCTCGGCGACTCTGGCCAGGACCTCCTCGCGCCAGGCGAATCCGGTGACCTTGCGGCCTGCGACCAGGTGGGTGCCGTCGGAGAGCCTGGTGTTCAGCAGGCCGCAGTAGCCGTGACAGACCGAGGAGACGACGCCGCCCTGCTCGAAGATCTCCCGGGTGATCCGCTGAAGGCCCTCGCTGTCGGGGAAGTCGTACATGACGGCGTGCCCGCCGGTGAAGTAGATCGCGTCGAATTCCGATGCGTCGATCTCCTCCGGGCCGGCCGTGTTCTCGAGCAGCGCCATCCGCGCCGGGTCGGAGTGCCAGGCCTTCGCTGTCTTGTCGAGGTTCGGGAACTTCAGCGACCGCGGCTCCAGGGGCACCGCACCGCCAGCCGGGCTGACGAGCGTCTGATGGAATCCGTGCTTCTCGAAGACGTGCCAGGCGTGGGTGAGTTCGGACAGCCACAGCCCGGTGGGATGGGACGGGTCGTCATAGTGGGCGACGTTGGTCACGACGTTCAGGATGCGCTTGGTCATGGGCTGGTCTCTCAGTTCTTGCTCTGGACAGGGGGCGGTATGTGCAGCGCCGGCTGACCCTCAGTCATCACGCCGAGCCGGATCGTCCGAATCGGCTGAGCGGGCGGACACCGTCGCGGACACTGCCGTCACCCGGCTTCAGGTAGATGCCTCGCGGGAACCGCTTCGCCGGTGGAAAGGGCGTCGATCCGGCTGGTGGTGGAGTGCCGGGCCCCACCGATGACCGTGGCAGGGATCAAGGGCGCTGGCGCGCCCGCCCGTGGTGCACCCGGTCTGCTCCGGGCCGGCGGCCGAAGGCCGGGTCGACCTTGCCGCAGTCGTTGTTCAGGCGCGGTCGCGTGGCCCCCGCCGACGGTGAGGCCGAGGCTGGTGCCCTGTGGACCGGCGCCATCGTGCTGCTCCTCCACGAATGTATGCGATGCTTACATTGGAGGGTTGCAGATATTGTAAGCACTGTCAACAAGCGGGAGGCCGTGGCCCGCTCCACCTGCCGCGCCGGCCCCCGTCGGCGGTCGGGTCCCCCGACGGGGGCCGGAACCCCTGTCGGCAGGCGCGGACCCGGCCGGCTCGCGGTTCCTGGCGACGGTGGACCGTGCCTGACGGGGCCGGGTGCGGCCACGGCCTGCCGTCGGCTGAGCCTCGCCCGGCTCCGGTCAGCGCCTGCGCGCGCCGGACGCGGTGAGCTGGCCGACCATGTCCTCCATGGATTCCTGGGCGGGTCGGTAGCGTACGCGCAGTGTGCGGCGGCTCTTGGTGGTGTCGTTGCGGAGGTCGAAGCCGATATTGCGTCGCAGGTATTCGCGGGAGAGGCCGACCGCCGGCGCGAGGGCGACCGCGAGGGCCTTGGGGACCGCTCGGCGCGGCAGGCGGAATCGGGTTCCGTAGGCGGGGAGCAGCCGGCGGCCGAGGTCGACGATGTCGGTGGCCTCCGCCACGACGAGGTTGCGGCCTTCCGCCTCGGGCAGGAAGGCGGCCGCCAGGTGCGCGTAGGCGACTTCGCGGACATCGACGACGGCCACGGCGATGCGGGGTGCGCCGAAGGCGGCCCCGTCGCTGGTCATCTGCCGGACGATGGCGAAGCTCTCGCTGGTCGGATTGGGGTTGAGTGCCGGGCCTATGACCAGGCCGGGATTGATGGTGACCAGGCGCCAGCGGTCCTGGCCCGAAGCGATCCGCCAGGCCTCCCGCTCGGCCATGGTCTTGGAGTAGCTGTAGGGCTCGCGGGTCAGTGACGAGGTCGTGTTCCAGCTCTCCTCGGTCACGGTCCGGCCGGGAATGCGTCGGACGTCCTGGGCGTCGCCGACCATCGCGGCCAGCGAGCTGGTGAGCACCACCCGCTCGACGCTTGCCGCCTTTGTGGCGGTGTTCAGCACGTTCTGGGTGCCCCGTACGGCCGGGTCGACGAGGTCGCGCTGCGGATCCGGTGCCGACCGGGTGAACGGCGAGGCCGTGTGGATCACGACTCGGCAGCCCTCGATGGCCTCCCGGTAGGAGCCTTCGCGCATCAGGTCGGTCGCGAACAGGCGCAGTGTGCCGGGTGAGGTGTCGGCCGCGGCGAGGAGGTGTCGCACCTTGCCGGTGTTTCGCGGGTCGCGGACCGCGCCGTGGACCGTGACCCCGGCGTCGAGCAGGGCTTTGACGATCCAGCCCGCGACGTATCCGGTGGCCCCGGTCACCAGGACCGGCGCGCTCGTGTCGACAGGCAGGCCGCCGAGATCGATTCGGCTGTCCAAGGGGTTCTCCCATTCTCGGGCTGGGCATGTGGGGCTGGCGGCTGGGGCCGGCCGTGGTGTCGGGGGCCGTCCTGGCTGTGCGGGGCAGGGCCGAGGCGCCGGAGGCACCGGCCCCGTGCCCGCGGATCCGCCCCCGTGCCGGACGGGACGGGGGCGGATTCTGGGGCGGAGTCGCGCGGTAGGGGGATCCGGCGGTGCCGGCGCCTCGGCCTCGACGGTCACGCCCGTGCGTCACCTCGCGGGTGGACGCCGGTTGTCCTGCTCAGTCGTTGACGAGGATGATCTTGCCGGTGTGTCCGCCGGCCTCCATGAGGCGGTGCGCCTCGGCGGCGGCGGCGAGCGGCAGGATGCGGTCGACGACGAGGTTGACGGTGCCGTCCTCGATCAGCGGCCAGACCCACTCCTGGACCTCGGAGATGATCGCGGCCTTGTCGGCGGCGGGGCGGGTGCGCAGGGTGGTGCCGTGGACGGAGGCGCGCTTGAAGACCAGCTCGGCGAGGTTGAGCGTGGCCTCCAGACCGTTCTGCAGTCCGATGACGACCAGGCGCCCGTCCGGGGCGAGGGAGCTGACGTTGCGCTGGAGGTACTCGCCGCCGATGACGTCGAGGATGACGTCGTAGGGGCCGTGGTCGGCGAAGTTCTCGGTGCGGTAGTCGATGGCGACATCCGCGCCCAGTGCCCGGGCGCGGGCGGCCTTCTCGGGGCCGCCGACGGTGGTGACGACGCGGGCTCCGAGGGCCTTGGCGATCTGGATGGCGGTGGTGCCGATGCCGCCGGCGCCGCCGTGGACGAGGATGGTCTCGCCGGCTTCGAGGTGGGCGGTCATGGCGAGGTTGGACCAGACGGTGGCGACGGCCTCGGGCAGGGCGGCCGCCTCGACGAGGCTGACGCCCTTGGGGACGGGCAGGAGCTGGCCCGTGGGGACGGCGACCTTCTGGGCGTAGCCGCCGCCGGTGAGCAGGGCGCAGACCTCGTCGCCGATCCTCCAGCCGGTGACGCCCTCGCCGACGGCGCTGATGCGCCCGGAGGCCTCGAGGCCGGGGTAGGGGGAAGTGCCGGGCGGCAAGGGGTACAGGCCCCAGCGCTGCATGATGTCGGCCCGGTTGAGGGCGGTGGCGGCCACGTCGATGACGACCTCGTCCGCCGCGGGGGTCGGGTCCTCGACCTCGGTCCACTCCAGGACCTCGGGGCCGCCGAACTCCTTGATCGTGATTGCCTTCATGGTGCAAGTCCGTTCGCATGGCAAGCCAATGTTTGCACCGTACACATTAGGGGCATCGAGTGTGCAGTGTCAACATTGACCCTTGCTGAGCAGTGCTCAATAGGTCTAGGGTCGCAACCATGACCGCCACGGCCCCACAGGTGCGGGTACGCCTCAAGCCCGAAGAGCGCCGGACACAGCTGATCGGCATCGGCCTGCGGCTGCTCACCACCCGACCCATCCACGAAATGTCCATCGACGAGGTGGCCGCCGAGGCCGGCATCTCCCGCAGCCTGCTGTTCCGCTACTTCCCGACCAAACGCGACTACTACGTCGCGGTGGTCGAGGCGGCCGGGCGCCGGCTGCTGCGGCACGCCAAGGCGCCGGAGGAAGGCTCGCCGGCCGAGCGGGTGCGCGGGATCGTGGAGGGCTTCGTGTCGTTCATCCAGCGCCGCAAGGTCAACTACGTGGCCCTGGTGCGGGCCGGCGCGGGCGGCGACGAACGGGTGCTGGAGGTCTTCGAGGACAACCGCCGCACCCTCGCGGACCGCGTCCTCGACGCCGCCGGCGTCCCCGACCCTGCGCCGCTGCACCGCCTCGCCGTGCTCGGCTGGCTGGCCATGGCGGAGGAGATGGCCATCGGGGCCACCGACGAGGTCGTCACCACGGCGGACCTGGTCGACCTGCTGGTCGGCAGCCTCGAGCAGGTCATGGACCGGTTCACCGACCGCGACCGCTGAAACCCCGCCGGACGCGAGGCGCCCGGCCCACATCCCCTTCAACTACTGAGCAATGCTCGACAAGGCGGGAGCACATGGACTTCGGACATTCGGCCAGGGCACGCGAGTACATCGAGCGGGTGGAAGCGTTCATGGCCGCGGAAGTCCTGCCGCGCGAGCAGGAGTACTACGCCGCTCTCCGGGCCCAGGACGACCGCTGGACATCGGTCCCGCCGGTGATCGACGAACTGAAGGCCAAGGCCAGGGCCGCGGGCCTGTGGAACCTCTTCCTCCCCGACACCGTCCACGGCGCGGGCCTGACCAACGTCGAGTACGCCCCGCTCGCCGAACTGATGGGCCGCTCGCCGATCGCCCCGGAGATCTTCAACTGCAACGCCCCCGACACCGGCAACGCCGAGGTGCTGCTGCACTACGGCAGCGGCGAGCAGCGCACCCGCTGGATGGAACCGCTGCTGCGCGGCGAGATCCGCTCGGCGTTCTGCATGACCGAACCGGACGTCGCCTCCTCCGACGCCGCCAACATGGCGGCCACCGCCACCGTGGACGGGGACACCGTCGTCCTCAACGGCCGCAAATGGTGGAGCACCGGCATCGGGCACCCCGGCTGCCGGTTCGTCATCTTCATGGGACTGACCGACCCCCAGGCGCCGCGCCACGCCCGGCACTCCATGGTCCTGGTTCCCCTGGACACCCCCGGCGTGCGCATCGAGCGGATGCTGCCGGTCTACGGCTACCTCGACGAACCCTACGGCCACGGCGAAGTGAGCTTCACCGACGTCCGGCTGCCGCTGAGCGCCGTGATCGCCGGCCCCGGCCGCGGCTTCGACATCGCCCAGAGCCGCCTCGGCCCCGGCCGCATCCACCACTGCATGCGACTGATCGGACTCGCCGAACGCGCACTGCAGCTCGCCTGCGAGCGCTCCCTGTCCCGCACGGCCTTCGGCAAACCGCTCGCCAACCTCGGCGGCAACCGCGAACGCCTCGCCCGCGCCAGGATCGCCATCAACCAGGCCCGCCTCCAGGTCCTGCACGCCGCCTGGCTGCTCGACACCGCCGGAGTGTTCGGCGCCATCAACGAACTGTCCCAGGTCAAGGCAGCCGTCCCGGCGATGGCCTGCGACGTCATCGACATGGCCATCCAACTCCACGGCGGAGCCGGCCTGTCCGACGACTTCCCGCTCGCCGGCGCCATGGCCGCCGCCCGCGCGCTGCGCTTGGCGGACGGCCCCGACGAGGTCCACCTCGGAGTCGTCGCCCGCATCGAACTTCGCGGCCATGCCCAGGCCGCGGGATGAGCCCGCGCAATCACCTCCCCGACGCTGCGCCGCCGACCGCCAGCAGCCCCCGCGAGGTCGGGACCCCCAGCCGCCAGGACCGGAAGGAGTACGTGAGGACACCGTGACCACACGGAGGAAAATACTCATCACCGGAGCGAGTTCGGGACTGGGCGAGGGCATGGCCCGCGCCTTCGCCGCCCGCGGCCGGGACCTGGCGCTCTGCGCCCGCCGGATCGACCGGCTGGAGGCGCTGCGCGAGGAACTGCTGGCCGCCCACCCCGGTATCACCGTCTCCGTGCGCAGCCTGGACGTCAACGACCACCCGCAGGTCTTCGAGGTCTTCCGCGCCCTGGACACGGACCTGGGCGGCCTGGACCGGGTCGTCGTCAACGCGGGCCTGGGCAAGGGGCGCCCGATCGGCACCGGCCGCTTCGACGCCAACCTCCAGACCGCGCAGACCAACTTCACCGCCGCCCTCGCCCAGTGCGAGGCCGCCATGGAGATCTTCCGCGCCCAGAACGCCGGCCACCTCGTGGTCGTCTCCTCGATGAGCGCGCTGCGCGGCCTGCCGCGCAGCCTCACCACGTACGCGGCCAGCAAGGCCGGCCTCTCGGCCCTCGCCGAGGGCATCCGGGCCGAGATGCTCCAGACCCGCACGCCGATCGCCGTCACCACCCTGCACCCCGGCTACATCGCCACCGACCTGAGCGCGGGCGCGGCGAGGACGCCGATGATGACCTCCACCGAGAAGGGGGTTCGCGCCATGGTGCGGGCCATCGAACGCGAGAGCGCCGAGGCGAAGGTCCCCGGGTGGCCCTGGGTCCCGATGGGATTCCTCATGCGCCACCTCCCACTGCGACTCGTGACCAGGGCGGGCTGATGAGCGACACCGACCAGGGCGCCGTCCGGGCCGAGGACGCCTTCGACACCGCCCGGGTGCACACCTGGCTGACCGGACAGGTCGACGGACTCGCAGGCCCCCCGCCCGAGGTCGTCCAGTTCACCGGCGGCGCGTCCAACCTCACCTACCTGCTGCGCTACCCGCACCTGGACAAAGAACTGATCCTGCGCCGCCCCCCGGCCGGGAAGAAGGCGGCCTCGGCGCACGACATGGCCCGCGAGTACCGCGTCCAGCAGGCGCTCAAGCCCGCGTTCCCGCTCGTCCCCACGGTCCGCGCCCTGTGCCAGGACCCGGACGTCCTCGGCAGCGACTTCTACGTCATGGACCGCGTGCCCGGCATCGTGCTCCGCGGCCGGCTCCCCGCCGGAACCGCCCTGCCACCCGCCCGGGCCAGGGCACTGTCGGAAGCCTTCGTCGACTCCCTCACCGACCTGCACCGGGTCGACGCCGCCGCCGCGGGACTGGCCGACCTCGGCAAGGGCGAGGGCTACGTCCGCCGCCAGGTCGACGGCTGGACCCGCCGCTACGCGCAGGCACGCACCTGGAACACACCGAGCTTCCACCGGGTGATGGCCTGGCTCGACGAGCACCAGCCCGACGACGTGGCCCAGTGCGTCGTCCACAACGACTGGCGCCTGGACAACCTCGTCCTCGACGAGCACGACCTGCGCCTCACCGGCGTCCTCGACTGGGAACTGGCCACGATCGGCGACCCGCTGATGGACCTCGGCAGCGCCCTCGCCTACTGGGTGCAGGCCGACGACGGACGGATCGCCCAGGCGCTGCGCCGTCAGCCCAGCCACCTGCCCGGCATGCTCACCCGCGCCGAGATCGTCCAGCGGTACTGCACCCGGACGGGTCTGCCGGCGGAGAACTGGCCGTACTACGAGGTCTTCGGCCTGTTCCGGCTCGCCGTGATCGCCCAGCAGATCTACTACCGCTACCACCACCGGCAGACCCGCAACCCGGCCTTCCGCAACCTCTGGATCGCCGTCAACTACCTCGACCGGCGGTGCCGTTCCACCATCCGCCGAGCCGGTCAAGACTGACCGAAGGAGTGCCCCGTGCCACTGATCTGCCTGGTTCGTCACGGTCAGGCGTCCGCCGGCGCCCAGGACTACGACGTCCTGTCCGAGCTCGGCCGCGCCCAGGCCGCCGCCGTCGGACGCGAACTCGCCCGCCGCGGTCTTCGAGACCCGCACCTCGTGTCCGGCACCCTGGCCCGTCAGCGCGACACCGCCCGCCTGCTCGCGGAGGCAGCCGGATTCACCCGACAGGTCCACCACGACTCGCGCTGGAACGAGTACGACCACGACGCCCTGCTGGAGCACTACGCCGGCTCGTCGCAGGGCGCCTCCTCCGTCCAGGAGCTGATCGATCACGCGCTCACGGCATGGATGGTGGACGGCACCGTGGCGGGCGGTGGATCGTGGGCCGACTTCGAGCAGGTGGTGGAGGACGCGCTCGCCGAGCTGACCGATGCGCTCGGCCGGGGCCGCGACGCGGTCGTGGTCACCTCGGCCGGACCGATATCCGCGCTCTGCGGCGACCTGCTGGCACTGCCTCCGGTGGGGGTCGCCGCACTCCACCGCGTGACCGTCAACGCCTCCGTCAGCACCCTGGTGATCGGCGCGTCGGGGACCGGTCTTCTGACCTTCAACGAGCACGCCCACTTCACCGGCGAACGGAGCCATCTGCGCAGCTACCGCTGAACGCGGCGCCGACCGGCTTCCGGCAGGGCCCGCCGGGGTGAGGCAGGAACGGGAGGGCACGAGGGTGCCGAGGCGGAGCCACAGGGAAGGCACGCAGCGGCAGGAGAGCGTCGGCGGAGCCCGCGCCGCGAGACGGCGGCTGATGCTGTGGCGCGCTCTCATGGTGGGCGGACATGTCTGTGCCGGTGAGTTTTGGCCCCCACCAGAACGGGGCTCACCTGGCACCTACTTCCAGGCCTTGCGGGTGACGGCCTGGGGCGGTGCCGAGAAGGAATGGATTGAAGTGGCCCCACCCCTGGCTGGTCGCCCGCTCGACGTTTCTGTCACTCCTCGTCGAACTCCACGGGGTGCGGCAGCGGCTCCCACTCCGGCAGCCAGTCCGTGGCCGTCCGGCCGGTCAGCGCGAGGTGGAACCAGTCGCCGAAGCCCAGGTCGGTGTCGTGCCAGTCCGCCCAGCCGCGGCGAAACGCCGAGACCGTCCAGGCCCCGCCCTGGCGAGGAACGAGGAACAACTGATCGCCCTCGACCGTGTTCCCCCAGACCAGCGCCCCGCCGGGAGAGGGCAGCACGACGTGCGGAACCGTACGGGACGCCTCCAGCTTCCGGCCCATGCCTTCGGCGTAGCTGCGGAGCGTCCGGGCCCCGCAGATGTAGATGTAGTCCGATATGGCCGCGTCGCCGTACGCGCCAGCGATCGCGATGAAGTCCTCGGGCAAGGTGACCGACCAGGCCGCGGCGATCTCCTTGATCAGATGCCCTTCGTCCTGCCGGACTGGAGCCCCGAGCAGGGGAACGAAATCGCTGACGGTCCTCATCTGGTCTCCTCCGGCGGGAAGTCCCCGCACCTCAAGATGGCGCCGCCCACCGCCG
Source organism: Kitasatospora sp. NPDC048365 (assembly GCF_043200835.1). Classification (NCBI taxonomy): domain Bacteria; kingdom Bacillati; phylum Actinomycetota; class Actinomycetes; order Kitasatosporales; family Streptomycetaceae; genus Kitasatospora; species Kitasatospora sp. NPDC048365. The sequence goes on along the minus strand of NZ_JBICYJ010000018.1, from coordinate 45,162 downwards.
CCGACCGACCAGAGAGTAGCCCAGGGGTCAGACCAGCCCATGCCGGCCGGTGACGACCGCTGCGTTCTGCACACCCACCGCGCCGATCGACCGGTGGGGCCAACTCACCCCGGGGCCAAGGAAAACCGTCCTAGACACGGGACAAGTTGCTCGCGCAGTTCCCGGCGTCCCTGCCGGGGCTACTCCCAGTCCCAGCGCAGGCCCAGGATGCAGGGTGGGAGGTCGCTGGCGACGAGGTGGGCGCAGTGGTGGCTGTCGAGGGTCTGCTCCTCGGTTTCCAGAGGGGCCCGGCCCGGGGTCCGGAGGGTGACGCGGTCGCAGCGCACGGGGAGGGCGGTGGGGTGGAAGGTGACCTGGAGGACGTACTGGCCGGCGCCCGCGTTGAAGCCGCGCACGTACTCGCGGCTGGGCTGCGCGGCCTGCGGCTCGTCGAAGCCGTAGCCGATCAGATGGGTGTCGCCGGCACGCAGGCGGCGGTCGAGAAGGAGCTCGGCGACCAGCAAGTGTGCGCCGGGGTCGCGGCGGATCCGGCCGGGTCGGCAGTTCTCCTCGGCACGGACCCGGACCCGGTCGATGTCGATGCCGGGGTCGCCCTGGTAGATGGCGAGGTAGCGGTCTACGCCGTCGCGGTGGGCGCGCAGCACGTGCTGTGAGTCACGGCGCAGCAGCCGGCGGTCGGCGCCGACCCGGATCCGCTCGATGTGGGCGACGGTGTGCAGCCCGGTGTCGGGTGGGCCGGAGAGGACGGCGAGCAGGCCGTCGACGGCTTCGGCAGGCCCGATGAGGTCGCGGTAAGGGCGGACCGCAGGCACGGCCGGGTCGTGGCCGCCCCGGCGCGGCCCGAGCAACCGGGTGAGGGAGTGCTCGGGCAGCTCCAGCACGTCCTCCAGCACCGCCACGGCCCGCAGCGACTCGGGGCGTTCGGGACGGCGGTGGCCCTGCTGCCAGTAGCTGAGGCTGGTGACGCCGACCCGGACGCCGCGCTGCGCCAAGTGCTGCTGGAGCCGGTGCAGGGCCAGGCCGCGGGCGGCGATCGCCGTGCGCAGCGCGAGGTGGAACGGCCCGGTGCGCAGGGCGACGGCGAGTCCGGGCGGTGCGGACGGCTGCTGCATGGCACCTCCTCGATCGACCCGACGTCCGCCGCGCCAGTGGACGACTCTCCTGCCCGGACCGGGATCCGTCACAGACGAAATGCGCGGATGCATCGTGGCTGCCGCCCGCCTGCCCAGAGGGAGGGGCCACGATGCATCCGCAGCTCTTGGTTTACCGCTGCCAGTTCCCCACAGCGGCCTTCTGCCGGGTCGGCAGCCAGGTGCGGTAGCGGCGCAGGGCCTGGCGCTGCTGGCGCTGCTCCGCGATGAGGGCAACGGCGGGGTGGATGCCGGGCTTGGGCTCGGCACCGCGGGCGATGCGGCGCAGTTGGCGGCGGACCTGCGCCATGCTGGCGGCGGAGGACAGGGACTTGTCCTTCCAGGTCACGGGGCGCATCTGCCGATCGGCTTCGCGGCCGTTCACCCAGCGGTTGGGGAGGTCGGGGGTGACGGCGAGGGCGGTGCCCATGCCGACGACCGCGACACCGCTGGCGAGGACCTGCTCGGCGGTTTCGCGCCGGGTGATGCCGCCGGTGAGCATCAGCGGCACCGGGCTGGTCGTGACGAGGTCCTTGGCGAGCTCGAGGAAGTACGCCTCGCGGGCCTGGGTTCGGGTGTCGGTGGCGCGGCCGGTCATCGCGGGGCTCTCGTAGCTGCCGCCGGAGAGTTCGACCACATCGACGCCGAGCGGCGCGAGCCACTCGATGACCTGGCGTGCGTCGTCGGCGTCGAAGCCGCCGCGCTGGAAGTCGGCGGAGTTGAGCTTCACGGCGACGGTGAAGGACGGCGAGACCGCGGTGCGGACGGCGCGGACGGTGTCCAGGAGCATCCGGGCCCGGTTCTGCAGGGATCCGCCCCACGCGTCGGTGCGCTTGTTGACGAGCGGTGACAGGAACTGCGACAGCAGGTAGCCGTGGGCGGCGTGGATCTCGACCCCGTCGAACCCGGCCTGTTCGGCGCGGGCGGCGGTGACCGCGAAGCGCTTCACGGTGGCCTCGATCTGCTCGGGCGTCATGGCGGTGGGGCGGCCGAAGCGGCCGCTGTGCTTGCCGAGGTCGACGCCGACGTCGGACGGGCCCCAGACGACGCCGGGCATGTCGGAGGCGATCTGGCGGCCGGGGTGGTTGATCTGCATCCAGATCGCCCCGCCGGCGGACTTGCCGGCCTTCGCCCACTCGGCGAACGGCTTCAGGGGCGCGGCGTCGTCGAGGACGATGCCGCCGGGGCCGGTCAGGGCCTCGGCGTGGACCATGACGTTGCCGGTGATCAGCAGACCGGTGCCGCCGCTCGCCCAGCGCCGGTACAGCCCGATCAGCTGCTCGTCGGGGAGCTGGCCGGCGCCGGCCATGTTCTCCTCCATCGCCGCCTTCGCGATCCGGTTGGCCAGCACCGCCCCGGAGCCCAGGTACAGCGGCGTGAACAGTTCGCCAACCATGAGATTCTTCCTCTTCCATCGACTAGGATGTGTACATCGCTTACATTAGGGCAATGATGTGGGCGGTGCAAACATTGGAGAGGGTGACCCATGCCACAAGCAAACGCCTCGTACCACCACGGCGACCTGCGCGCCGCGTGCCTGCGCGCCGCCCGGGAACTCCTCGAGGAGGACGGCAGCGCCGGCCTGTCCCTGCGGGCCGTCGCCCGCCGGGCCGGCGTATCGGCGACCGCCCCCTACCGCCACTACGCCGACCGCGACGCGCTCGTCTCCGCCGTCGCGGCGGAGGGCTACGTCGAACTCGCCGGCCACCTGGCGACAGCGCATCCCTCGCCGCGCACGCCCGAAGACCTCTCAGCCGTCGCCGTCGCCTACGTCCGGTTCGCGATCGAGCGTCCGGCGATGTTCCGGGTGATGTTCGCCGAACCCTGCGACCCGACGAACGAGGAGCGGGCCGCGGCCACGGCCGCCATGAGGGAGTACGTCCGCGCCATCGTCCACGGCGTCTTCCCCGACTCCGACCCCGAGGCCCTGTCCACCGCCGTGTGGGCCTTCGTCCACGGCCTGGCCTTCCTGTACCTGGACGGGAAGCTCGACGCCTCCACCCCCGAGGCAGTGTCGACCGAGGTCAACGCCGCAGTCGAAGCACTGCTCACCGTGGCGCCGGCGATGTCCCGGCCGGAGCCGGAGCAGGTCAACGCCTAGGGAGTGCCCTGCGCGAGGCTCAGCGCCGGCATGGCCGGCGTCCGGCGCGGCCGTATCGGGGTGGACGGCATGGGGCCGGCACGTCTCAGGGGAGGGAGGCCCGCCTGTGCTGGAGGGCGGACGGTGCTGCCGCTGGACCCTGCCTCCCAGCGGGCGTCGATCCGATGGGCGGGGAAGTGGGCGTCTCCCTCATTCCTCTGCCTGCATGACGTGTGATGCGGCATCAGGTTGACGGCCCGCGCAGCCGGCCGCCGTCGGCCTCGACAAGTCGGAAGACAGTGGTCGGGACGGATGACGGCCGCACACTTCGGTGCCGCGGAATCCGAACGCTTGCAGGCGGCGGTTGCTGACGCTGCCCCAGTTGCCGACCCGAGGCAGCAGGGGCCAGGAACCGCGACCGTCGGCACCCGCCGCCCGAAGTCCTGGCCGGCCGGGCCGAGCGCACGGCGCGGACGGTGTGCTTCTTCTGCTGGCCGTTCATGGGTGCTCTTCGGTCCACGGCTTGCCGAATCGTGCCGGTGCGGAACGCATGGGAGCGGTGGTCCGCCCAATATCAGCCCTGGTCAGTCATCGGCGCCGGGTATGCAGGCAGCTGGATTCGTTCACGGAGCGACACCCACCCCCCAGACAACGCTCAGCCCTAGACGTACTGGTCCCAGCGCTCGATCCGCTGGATGACGCGCGACTCTCGCTCACGCACGGCCTCTGCGGCCTCCATAAAAGCCGTGACCAGCGGATTCACCGGGTTCAAGCGGTGGGCTACGGCAACGGTCGAGCCAGGATAGTCATCGATGGGAACGAAGCGGATGCCGGGGCGCGGGGAGTAGCGACCTGCCGCCGCGGGCGTGATGGCGCACGCCATGCCGGCCGCGACGACCTCCATCTCCTCGCTCTGGGTGCTGGTCTCGATGAGGATACGGGCGGCTCTGCTGCCGAGGGGGCCGGCCAGGGTCCAGAAGTCGCGCCAGACGGTGTCCTGCGTGCGGCCGATGGCGATCGGTTCGTCGACGAGGTCGTCGATCCGAATACGGTCGCGGTCGCTCAGACGGTGCGCTGTATACACACCGACCACACAGGGCTCGGTGAACAGCGGACTCGTCACCAGGCCATGGGTGGAGCTCGGCAGCCGGATGAAAGCGACATCGGTCGTTCCGTCGGCGAGGCCCGCGGACGGGTCGGCGAAGTCGAATTCCTGCAGCTGAAGCCTGCTTCCCGGGTACCGGCCGGCGAACTCCGTGAAGATCGGCGTGGTCAACTCGAGCGCCGCGCCCGCGATGAAGCCCACGCGCACCGTGATGTCCCTTCCCTCACCGATCCGCCGGGCCTCGGCGACACCGAGATCGAAACGGGCGAGCACCTCGCGGGACGTCGCCAGGAAAGCCACCCCGGCAGCCGTCAGCTCGACCTTCCGGGAGCTGCGCCGCAGCAACGGCGTGCCGAGTGAGGCCTCGAGTTCGGCGATCTGCTTGCTCAGGGACTGCTGGGCGACGAACAGCTTTGCGGCGGCGCGGGTGAAGTGCAACTCCTCGGCGAGGACCACGAAGGAACGCAATCTGCGCAGGTTCACATCCACAACCTTCATGTTGTAGTTGGCGGCCGTTTTCGGTGTTTCACGCCGGTTAAGACCCGCTGCCACCATGGGCCATCCACTCAGGAGGAAAGGGGAGCACATGCTGCATGCCTCTGCACAGGGCCGCGCAGTCGCGGGCCGGCCGATGGAGGAAACGGTGCCCGGTAGAGCCGTCGTGAACGCCTTCGCGATCCAGGGAGCCGTGCCGGGTCTCGGAAACGGCGGCACCTGTCGCCGGCACACCACAGACGGCTTCGGGGAGTCTTCGGATCTCAGCGGGATCTTCGGGCGAGTGCGCGGTGACCTGACCGAACAGGTGCTCCCCGTCCGCGGGGATGCCCTCGCCGCGATGGGCGCTGCCGTGTCGGCCGATGTTGTCTGTGGAGGTGCTCGGTGACCGGGCCCGGGCGCGACGACTGGACCGTCAACGAGTTCGGCTACCGGCAGGAACTGCGGCGCTCTCTCAGCTGGTTCTCGCTCTTCTCCGTCTCCTTCTCCATCATGTCGATCACCACCGGTATCTTCCTCAACTTCTCGTTCGGGATCACGAGGTTGGGGCCGGTCAGCATCTGGATCTGGCCTGTGGTCGGAGTGGGCCAGCTCTTGGTCGCGCTGGTGCTGGCCGAGCTGGGCACGCGGATCCCCCTGGCAGGAGCGAGCTACCAGTGGGGTTCGCGGCTGGTCGGGCCGGGCTACGGCTGGTTCATCGGGGCCCTCGGCATCCTGTACGGGGCCGTCGGCGTCCCGGGCATCGTGTACCTCGCGGTTGCCCCGCTGACCGAGTACGTCCTCGGTGTGGACGGCGCGTCGCCGCGCCTGACGCTGTTCATCGCGCTGCTGGTCCTGACGGTTGCTTATCTGATCAACGTCATCAGCGTTCAGGCGGCCGCCCGCATCAACAACTTTGCGGTGTTCGCCGAGATCCTCGGTACCGTCGTCCTGGCCGTGCTCCTGTTCTTCCTGTGGGTGCGCGACGACACGAAGACGGATCACGACCTGGGATACCTCGGGACGCATCACCACTTGCCGGGCCAGCCCTACTGGTACGCGGTCGCGCTTGCCGCGCTGGTCGGCGTCTACACGCTCGCGGGCTTCGAGGGGGCGGCCGACGTCGCGGAGGAAGCGGTCGACGCCAAGCGCGCCGTCCCGCGGGCGATCATCGGCAGCGTCGTGGTCTCGGTGGTGCTGGGTATGGTCGTGCTCATCGGATTCACGGTCGCCGTTCCCAGCGACGACGTCCTTGCGAGCGCAGGCCTGCCCGGGGTGATCCAGTACTGGCTCGGCGAGGGCCTCGCGCGCGGCTTCGTCGGTGTAGTGGTCTTCGCGATGTTCGCCCTGATGGTGGTCTCCGCCGCGGTCATCGCCCGGCTGCTGTACGCCATGGCACGCGACAACATGCTCCCGGGGTCCGCGGCGCTGCGACGAGTGAGCCGCACCACGCAGACCCCGGTCGTCGCGCTTGTCAGCGGCTACGTGCTCAACCTCGCGGTCGTGATCTTCGGCTACAACAGCTCCAACTCCTTCGGCACGCTCGTCGGCGCGACCGCCGTTCTGCCCTACCTGGTCTACCTGCTGACCGTCCTGGCCTACGGGTTCAAGCGCCCGCAGCTGAAGGCGATACCGGGGACCTTCCACCTCGGCCGCTTCGCGCCCGTCGTGTTCGGCGCCGCCGTGGTGTGGCTCGTCGCCGTGATCCTGGTCCTGACCCTGCCCGCCGAGTTCCGGAAGGCGGACTACTACGTCCTCGCCGGCCTGGCCATCGCCGCGCTCTGGTGGCTGGTCGCGCTCAGGCAGCGATTCGCCCGAGGTCAGGCCGGCGCGCCGACGATCGACTGGCAGTCACCGCACACCGGCGAAACCCGCACCCGGGTGGGCAGCCCATGATCCGGTCCAGGACCGCAACCACCAGCTGGACGGACCGGGCCGGCGACGGCCGCCGATGTGTGGGCCAACGAGTGGGCCGTCACAGATGTCGGGATCAAGCCGCTCAACCCGGACCAGCTCGCCGGATCAGGGTCCCCACCGGCAACCGGCAGATGTGAGCCCCCGCCAGCAGGCCGGACACCCAGCACCGGTACGGCCACCCGCTGCCGACCGACGTGGCAGTGGCCCCACCCCGTAGCGGCGGGGCCGTTCCTGCCCTCGTGCCAAGCCCCTACCGCGGCCCGGCACGAGGGCAGGCCTGTCCGGGGGCGAGGGACCAACAAGCAGTCTGGCGGTGAGTTCCCCGCTGTCCTCGATCAGCGCCCTGGTACTCGAGAGCGACGAAAAGCTGTCCGGACGGCGGAGAGGCATTCGCGGGACTGTCACGCGAACACGTGGCCCGCCGGATACAGCGACAGCAGTGCGCGATGGGCCGTCGGGCACTGTGTGCAACAGGTCAGTGGCCCGGTCCGGGGCACAGGTCGCTTGCAGGCGGTGAATCTCGATCGGCCGAGGGGACGTGGTACTGAATGGCCCGGCCCTGCCTTCTCCTGCTCGCGACCAAGGGTGATCACGGCGGACAGCGAAACGTGACCCGCCCGGGTGTCCCTCGTTGGACATGGCGTGGAAATTGATGGACATTTCAACGAATGTGAAGAAACGTTTCCTCTTGACTGCCCGCTGTTCTCGGCCTTGGAAGCGCAGTGGCGTGCTGCCGGGCGGGTGGTGCCCGGAGACTCGGATCCCGAATGGGACCGGCTGATGCAGCCGCCACGTTTCGGGCCGCATCCGCCTGTCCGCCGGGGGCGCCGGCACAGGGCGACCCCGCCCAGGCCGAGGTCGCGCACGATCGCCGCGCACGGAGCCGCGTCGTGACCGGCGGCCGCGTCCCTCGCCAGCGCACCGCGGCGGGCGGCGTGGTGGAGCGGATCGACGCGGAGGTCGTCGTGGCACCGGGCCTGGCCGTGCCTGTTCCGACCTGCCTGCGCTACGACCCCTCAGAGCCGTACGCGGTCCACTTGGACGTGCAGGTGTCGGCGGGCGAGCCAGTGCGATGGACCTTCGCCCGCGACCTCCTGTCCGCAGGCACGACCAGGTGGGCCGGCGGCGGAGATGTGTCCGTCTTCCCGAGCCCGGCCAACGACACGGAGCGTGACACGGTCTGTGTCTCCCTCGTCGGGGAGGAGAGCGTTGCGGTGCTCCGGATGCCGACCGTGGTCATCACTGACTTCCTCGCGCAGAGCGAGAACATCGTGCCCATCGGGGGCGAACACCTGCACCTCGAGGAGCCCAACAACCTCCGATCCTGTTTGACGACCCACCCAGTCCTCGTCAGCCGTGGCGCCGTGACGAGGACAGCGACGAGTGACCGCATCCCAAGTCCCAGGCCGGCGTTCGAGGCCTGCAGACCCCCTCGCCCGGCGGTGATCAGCCTCCTGGCGAAGTACAGGAGCGAACAAAGCGCACACCGGACTCCAAGCCAACCAGCGGGTTCCGGGCCGGAGCTCACCGGGAATCCCGGGACCGTCGGATCTGACGGAACGCCAGGGCCAGGACGAGGAGCACGTCGGCGAAGCGGTCGACCGGCTGGGACCCTGGGGAGAAGGCATCGCCGAGCTCACCGACCTGGGAACGGCTCGTCATCCGCAGTCGACTTCGGACCGCGGCCGCGCCCGCTGCCGACCGGGATCGCCGGCCCTGCCGACAGGCGGGCCGCCAGCGAGCCAGGGAGGTCCGCCCGAGACGCGGGGAGGGTGTCTTTGTCCTCCAGCGCCTGGGCGATGCGGGCCCGCGCAGAGACCTGCAGCTTGGCAAGGATGTGCTCGACGTGGGTGTCCACGGTCCGCTTCGAGATGACCAACCGGCCGGCGATCTCACGATTGGACAGCCCCTGCGCAACCAGGGAGGCCACCTCGCGTTCGCGAGCGGTCAGACCTGTCGGCCTCGCATCATCTCCTCCGACACCGGGCCCGTCCGGCGACCGGGGCGGCTCGTCTGTGTCGGCCCGAACCGCCCGGAGAACCTCGTCACCCGACATCCGCCCACCGTGACCATGCCAGCGCTCGAAGCCCGCGGCGCCGAGCGCGGCACGAACGGCCGCGATCACCGCATCCTGCTGCTCCAGCAGCGAAGGCAGAATACCGATGGGGTCGCTGCCCGGCTTGCGCGCACTCTGGCCGTAGCCGAGCAGCCACGCCGCTTGAACGAATCGCTCCTTCGCAGCGGCATGCCAGGCCAGCCCGAGACAGCACAAGGCAGCGACGGGCACGTCCCCGATCTCACTGCTCGCCTCCAGAGCCTCACGCAGACCGGGAACGCTGTCCTCAACGCGCCCCTCGAGCCACAGAATGACGCCCTGAACGGCCAGCGTGGCGGCACAGAGCTGGCGTTCACCGGTGCCCTCGAGACGATCGAGATTGGCCTGGCACCACGCCAGCGCTCCGGCGGAGTCACCGAGGGCCGCCTTCAGCAAAGGACCCTCGGACCGGGTCACGGACAGGCCCAGGAGGTCGTCGATCTCGACAAGACGCTGATACCCCCGCTCCCATTCCGCGAGACCCTCCTCGACCTCGCCACGCATTACCCGCATAGCCCCCAGACTCGGTGCGGCCAGCAGCTGGACCCGCTCCTCACCACACCGGACGGCCACTTCCCACGCCTGGGCGAAATGCTGGGGCGCACTCTCCAGGTCACAGCTCCACACGGCGAGAAGCCCGGCCATGAGCAGGCCCCAGGCACGAGAGGCGCCGTCGTCGGGACTGGCCTGCAACCCCTGATCGATCCAGTAGCGCCCCTCGGACTGCGTCCCCGCTGCCCGCCAGTAGGGAGCGAGCTGCGCAGCAAGCCACAGTCCCTGAGCAGCCCGCCCCGGGGTGTTGAAGGCGTACTGCAGGGCCGCACGGATGTCGGCGATCTCCCTGCGGAACGAGCGGTGCAGTTCGGCCTGCTGGTCGGTGAGGAACTGCTCCCACAGGCGATCGCCCAGCTGCTGGTACAGCAGGAAGTGCCGCTCGCGAGACCTGCCGTCGACCTCGTACTCGGCCAGCCGTTCTGCTCCGTAGGCGCGCAGCGTGTCCAGCATGCGGTACCGGGCTGCGTCCGAGCCCTCGCGGTAGACGACCGACTTGTCGACGAGGTCACTGAGAACGCACAGCACGTCCTCCGCAGGCAGAGACGAATCCGCACACGCACCTTCTACGGAGGACAGTTCGAAGGCGCCGGTGAAGACCGACAGCCTCGCCCACAGCAGCCGCTCCTCATCAGTGCACAACTCGTACGACCAGTCGATCGCCGTACGCAGGGTCTGGTGACGTCCGGGCGCGGTGCGACGCATACCCGTCAGAATCCCGAACCGCTCCTCAAGACGGGCCGTGAGATGGTCCAAGGGCACGGTCCGCAGCCTGACCGCAGCCAGCTCCAGCGCCAGCGGGAGCCCTTCCAGCGTCCCGACGAGCGCCGAGACCTGCCCGCGGTTGCTGTCGGTGACAGCGAAACCCGGGACGGAGGTGAGGGCCCGCTGCTCGAAGAGCGCCATGGCGTCGGCGTGGGGGAGCGGACCGATCGTGATGCAGCGCTCCCCGGGAACGGCGAGGGGCTGCCGGCTGGTGGCCAGCACAGAGACGCTCGCAGCCTCCCGCAGCAGCACATCGCACAGCACGGCGCAGGCGTCGATGATGTGCTCACAGGTGTCCAGCACGATCAGCAACTGACGGCCCCGCAGATGTCCCACGAGAGCGTCCAACGGCGTCGAGCCGGGCTGCTCCGGAAGGCCGAGAACGCCGGCGAGGGTGGCAGGGAGAAGTTCCGCGTCGTGCAGTGTCGACAGTTCCGTCAACCAGACCCCGTCGGGGAACCGCGGCCTGAGGGAGTCCGCCGCGCGCAGGGCGACACGGCTCTTGCCCACACCTCCCGGCCCGACCAGCGTCACCAGAGGTGTCCGGTCGAGCGCCTCCGAGACGGCAGCGACCTCGTCCGCCCTCCCGACGAAGCTGCTCCGGTCGGCCGGCAGCTGCCCGCCACGCTGCTGACCGAATGCAAACCCCATGCCCAACCCTCCCGTCGTGTGTGCTCGCTCAGGGCCGTGGCGACCCACCGTAGGCCATGGAACGGCGCAGTTCCGCCAGGCTGGCGCTGCTGCACTCCGTGAAGAACGACGCACACGCGATCAGCCGGGCAGAGGCAGCGACGGCCTCGAACACGGCAGCCAAGGGTGACCGGAGCGGGCGGCCGGTGACCGGCGCTGGCACGGGTGCGTCCGGTGCCGGGGGCGCCCCGACGGACCGTCAGCCGAGGATCTCGGCGATGCCCTGCTGGTGAGAGGTGACGGTGAAGTCGGGAAACCGCGCCGCGAACTTCGAGGCGTCGAAGATGTTGTCACCCCGGTACCGGGGCAGCAGCTCCTGGACCTCTCCGAGCCGGCCGATGAAGCTCCCGCCGATCCTGAACACGGCCAGCGGCAGCACTGTGTACCGAATACTGCGGCCGGTGACCTGTTCGGCCACCCGGATCATCTCGGCGTAGGTGGGGCGGTGCGGGTCGATGGGCAGATGCCAGGTCTGGCCGTAGGCGTCCGGGGTGTTTCCGATCAGCGCCATGGCGCGGCCGGCGTCCGGTGTCCAGATGAGTGAACGGGAGGTCTTCGCACTGATCGGGACGAGTGGCCGCTTGTCTGCCTTGATCCGGTCGAAGACAAGCGAGTTGGTCAGGCTCTTGGTCTTTCCCGGGCCGTAGAACTCCGGAGCCCGGCAGATGACGGCGTCGACGGATCCCGCCTTCATGGCATCCAGCAGCATCGTCGCGATCTGCGCGCGCACTCGGCCCTTGCGTCCGTTCGGCTCGAAGCCGGTCGACTCGGTCTGCGGGACGGTTGTACCGGGGTACATGTACGTGTTGTCGAAGAACACGAGCTTGGTGCCGTACCTCGCGCAGGCGTCGATGACATTGCGCATCATGACAGGGAACTGTCGCTCCCACAGCTGCGAGTCCAGGGGCAGTCCCACGGTGAGGTACGCGATCTCACTGCCCTCGACGGCCTGCTTCGTGGCCTCGGGGTCCGTCAGGTCGGCCCTGACGAGCTGATCGGTGTCGTGGATCTTCGCGGGGTGGCGGCTGACCAGCCGGATGTCGCGTGTGAACCCACGGTACAGCTCGCGGGTCAGCTCCTCGCCGATGGGCCCGTTGGCGCCCAGAACCGTCTGCATGGGATGTGTCACTCTTTTCGTGAAAATCACATGGTCGGACCGTTTGCCCCATGCCACTTTGCTTCTCGGCTCGGGTCTCCGGCTGCCGCCGTAGACTCAATCATTGCTGCACGATTCGGTGCCCGCATCGCGGCCGCGCCGCAGAAATGGACCCATGCGAGCCCATGCTGCTAACACCTGCCTGCTTCACTGTGTATGAAGCTGATGGTTGCCGGTCAACGGGCCATCCGGCTGCGAGTCATATGACCGCATGAGCTCGAAGAACAGTGGCCATTCGGTGCGCACTCCCGCGCCGGCAGACGGCCCGATTACCTCCAGGGAAGGAGATGCAGAGGCTGTCGTCTCGGCGCGCTGCACCCCAGGTCGTGTGAATACGTATACCTAAATTCGCTCTACCGGCCCGGTGGCTTCACCATGTGGAGTCCTTCTCTCGGTTCGGCCGGGCCTGGCTCGTCCGGGGTAACGCCAGGGCCTTGTTGTCAAGGGCGCTCGCCGAACACCACGCGCAGCAGGGTCCACCGCCGGCCGGAATGAAAGGCCGCCGTGCGCGATATACGTATACGTAATCCGGGCTGGCACCGAGCTCAGGGCGGGGCACATGTCACGCCGGCAAGGCGTGTTCGTCGGCGCGTCGGGCACGGCAGGGCATCGGCGTTCAAGGACGATGGACTCGCAGTTCCGGAGCTCAATGCGCCAGGTTGCAGATAGTAGAAACCGCGCGAAGGATTGAGGGCCGGGAAACCTCCTGTCCCGGAGAATTCGCGGTTGCGGCCGGCTCCGGACGGCAGGACGACACAAACACGTACTCGTGACAATGGAGTCGACATGTCTGATATTCCTCCGCCGATCACGCCGTATCTGGAGCGGGCCGCGCAGGAGTTGAGTGATGCGACGGATCCGCATCCGCGGATCTACGAGGTCCCGCCGGAGCAGGGGCGTGACATCCTGGCGGGCCTGCAGGCGGACCTGAGTGTGCCGCGGCCTGAGGTCGACGAGGAGTGGGTGGAGGTGGACGCGGGCGAGTGGGGCACCGTCCGTACTCGCATCATCCGCCCGAAGGGCGCCGCTGGCGCGTTGCCGGTGGTGTTCTACATCCACGGCGCGGGCTGGGTGTTCGGCGACGACAAGACCCACGACCGGCTGTTCCGGGAGCTCACGGTCGGGGCGGGCGCGGCGGGTGTCTTCCCGGTGTACGACCGGGCGCCGGAGGCGAAGTACCCGACCCAGGTCGAGCAGAACTACGCGGTCGGCCAGTGGGTCCTCAAGCACGGCGCGGAGCACGGCCTGGACACCTCCCGGATCGCCGTGACCGGCGAGTCGGTCGGCGGCTGCATGTCGACCGTGTTCGCGCTGATGAACAAGGAGCGCGGCGGGATCGACCTCAAGGCCCAGGTCCTGCTCTACCCGGTGACCAACGCGAACTTCGAGACCCCGTCCTACCACCAGTTCGCCGAGGGCTACTTCCTCACCCGTGACGGCATGAAGTGGTTCTGGGACGCCTACACCACCGACCCCGCCAAGCGCGCCGAGCACCACGCCTCGCCCCTGCAGTCGACCCTGGAACAGCTCAAGGGCCTGCCCACCACCCTCGTCATCACCGACGAGGCGGACGTGCTGCGCGACGAGGGCGAGCAGTACGCCAACAAGCTCCGCGAGGCCGGCGTCGACGTCACCTCCGTCCGCGTCCAGGCGATGGTCCACGACTTCATGCTCCTGGACAGCCTGCGCGACACCCGCGCCGCCAACATCGCCCGCAAACTCGCCATCGACGCCCTCCGAACAGCACTCCACGGCAGCTGACCCACGCAAGTCCGCACGCTGGAATCGCAGATGACGCCGGGTCCGGCAGGCATTCTTCTTGCCTCTCCGGCCCCGGCCGATCGCGCTCTGCGACGTACCCCAGCTGCGGCCCGGCCGGGCGGATCTGGTCAGTCCCTACACCCTGGAGATCAGCAGCGGGAGCTCTCCGGCCATGACCGGAGCGGACCGCAGCGCGACTTGGCACTACCGGAGAAACGGGGCGCCGGCAGCCTGGCCATGGTGTTCAAGCAGCTCGAGTCGGCCCAGGCCAGCTGGCGCGGTCCGCGGAGGCCACTTGGTCGCGCTGGTCCGCGCAGGTGCGAAGCTCGAAGACGGTGTTCTGGCCGAGCACGAGCAGCTCACGGCGGCCTGATATGCCAAACGGGCGAACCAAAGATCATGACGCTGCGGTCAGGAACCCCAAGGCTGTCGGGATGTTCTGCGACAGGTCGATGACGCTGTCCAGGACCAGTCGATCGCCGGCCCATGGAGCGAACGCTTCCCGCCCGGCGCTCGACCACCTCCTACGTCGGCTCGTGGAAGCTGTCGATCTCCCGTGACCGGCCTTCGAGTCGACGGCGATGCGCTGTCGGATCCGAGCACGCCACCTCGACGAACACCACCGGCACGCCGCGACGAGACGCCGGCGCCCGCTACTGCGCCCGCGCCTCCTCCACCGCGTTGGCCGCATCGACGATCACCGTCGGGCCCAGAGCCAGAAGCGGCAGCGCGACCGGGTGGTGCCGCCTGGGCCGCGGCTACAAGGAGCGTCGATAGAACGGAAGGAGCGTGACGACCGCCTCCTCACGGCCGGCACCGACCTCGACAAGGACCTCGGTGCCGGGCTCGGTGCGGTGCGCGCGCAGATAGGCCATAGCCACCGGGTGGCCAAGGGTCGGGGACATTTCGCCCGAGGTGATCTCGCCGATAGGTTCGCGGGTATGCCGATCGAGCACACGGTGGCCGCTACGGGGCACGGTGGGACCGGCGGTCGTCAGCCCCACCAGCGAACGGGAAGGAGTGACGCCCCGGCGGGCCCGAAGCGCCGTGTCCCCGACGAACGATGCGCGCTTGTCGAAGGCCACGACGTTGCCGAGGCCGGCTTCGAACGGAGTGACGCGTACGGTGAGCTCCCGGCCCTGGGCTGGTACCCCGGCCTCCAACCGCAGCATGTCCCTAGAGGCCAGACCACACGCCGCCAGCCCCTGCCCGGAGCCGACCAGCGTGAGGGCCCGCCACACGGAGGGCCCGCAGCCGGGGGAGCAGTAGATCTCAAAGCCGTCCTCACCGGTGCCGCCGGTGCGCGAGAGCAGGACGTCCATGCCCTGCAGACGGGCGCGGGAGATCGTGTGGCGCGGCAGCCTCGAAGTATCCACTTCCGCCACTTCATCGACGAGCGCGGCCGCCGCAGGACCATGGAGCGCCAGCAGCGCCCAGTCGTTCGTCGCGTCCTGGAGCGTGACCGCGAACCCGTCGACCCGGTCCCGAAGGACAGGACACACAACGACAGTGCTGCAGACGATCAGATACCTGCTCGCCTCGACGCGGTGAACCACGACGTCGTCGAGGATGCCGCCGCTCTCGTGAACCAGGACGGAATAGCGACTCTGTCCGACCGGTGTCCTCGACGGCTCCCCGACCAGCGCATGATCCAGGGCACGCCCGGCTTCCGGCCCAAAGACCTCAATCTTTCCCAGATGCGAGAGATCGAACAGACCCACCGCGGTCCGAACGGCATGGTGCTCGGCCAACTCGGAGCTGTAGCGAAGGGGCATCGACCATCCCGCGACATCGGCGAAGGCGGCGCCGAGTTCCCGATGGATGTCGTACAGGGGACTCTTCTTCGACATGGTTGTCCTCTCAGACACACACCAGCCGGCCAGCACTGCTGCGGCACGGTGTGCAGGCTGCTACAGAGAGCTCCACGCGCTGCGCCGCCCCGAACGGCACGTCCCCGCCGAAGCGGTGACGGCCGGAAAGGCGCGAGCGGGAACCAGGAACGGGGATCAGACGCCCGTTGTTGACCGGTGGATGATGCTGCGCGCTCGCGGGAATTCGGACACCGCAAGGCGGGGAAGAGAGAAGAAGGCCATCGGAGGCTCCTCGACGGGGCGGCACGCGCTACGGCGTGCGGTCGATTGGGCCTCCCCCTCTGTCATTGGCCTGAGAGCTTCACAGCGCGTCGCTACACGCTGCTTTCACCGTGGGCGAGGTACGTCACACGCACCTGCTTTCCAGAGCCCGCCTTCTTCTGCGCGGTGACGGTGCCTGAGAGTTTCCGGGGAGGATTTGCTCCTTCGGCGTCACGCTCCTGCGAGTGCAATCTCTCCCGCGCAGGATCATCGGCGGAGTATTCGATTGTTGTGCTGTTCAGGGCAAAGTATGCGAGTCAGGACGGGCCGTCAAGACTCGGTCCACCGATTGGTCATCGGCCCCTCAAGGCGCTCACCCGACAGCCGCGGCGCGGCGGGCGCCAGGCCTTGACTTCATCGGCAATCAGATCGGCTCGCCAGCGCCGCTGCAGGAGCGGGAATTGCGACGAGCAGCAGGAGGACCGAGACCAGGGAACCGGTGACTACCGGGCTGTACGGACTGTGGTCCTCGAGCCGTTCCAGCAGTAGAGCCCCGGGCCGACCGGCCACAACCTCTGGTTTGACAGCGTGACACCGTCGACCGGCCGCAGTGATCGCCTTCGGAGTCCTCCCGGCACTGCGCACGTCCGCCCTCGGGATCGCGCAGACCTTCCCGCCCGGCGGCGCGTGGTCCCTGCGGTGAGAGCTCCGAGCCTGCCGGGCATGGGCATGGGCGTGCTGTTCGTGCTGGCGGGCGCAGTCGAACGCGCAGAGACCCTGGCCCGGCTTCCCCGTTGCCGACGGTGCGTCAGGATGTCCATATGGCAGATGAAATGATTTCTTCGCGTGCTATAGCCGACGACCATCTCGACCGGCTGGCTGCGGCCGACCCGATGACCTCGGCCTGGCTGGGCCTGAACCGTGGTGACGACCGGCAGCCGGACCTTTCACCCGACGGCTTCGAGGCCCGCGCTGAGCTCGCCCGCCGCACTCTCGCCGTCCTCGACGCCGCTCCCGCTCCGGACGCTCCGGCTTCGGACGGTCGCGCCGAACAGGCCTGCGCCCGGCTGCTGAGAGAACGCCTCACCGCCGAACTCGCGATGCACGACACCGGCGAGAACTTCCGGCAGTTGCGCACGGTGGGCGCGCACGTCGACCAGGTGCGGACGATCTTCTCCTTCATGCCCACCGCCACCGATGAGGACTGGGCCGCGGTAGCCGGACGGCTGCGCAACCTTCCCGGCGCATTGGACGGCTACCGGGCCACTCTCACCGAGGGCATCTCCCGCGGTCTGCTCGCCGCACCCCGACAGGCCACCGGGATGGTCGGTCAGCTCACCGCGTGGACCGGTGAGGCCGGCGGGCAGCACGCGGCCACCGGCGCGGGCTGGTTCGCCGATTTCGTCGCCAGCGGCAGCGACCGGTTGCGCCCCGAGCTGGAGAGCGCTGCCCACCGGGCCACTGCCGCCGTCGCCGACTTCCGCGACTGGCTGCGCGACACCTACGTCCCCGCCGCGGCGGACACCCCGGACGCCGTTGGCCGCGAACGCTACCTGTGCGCCGCCCGCCACAACACCGGCGCCGCACTCGACCTGGACGAGGCCTACGCCTGGGCCTGGGACGAGTTCCACCGCACGCTCGGCGAGATGCGCATCGAGGCCGGCCGCCTCCTGCCGGGCGCCCCCCTCCTCGAGGCCATGCACCACCTGGAGCAGCACGGCCACGCAATCAAGGGCGGGGAGGCCATCCGGGACTGGCTGCAGCAGCTCATGGACGAAGCGATCACCGCCCTCGACGCCAGCCACTTCGACCTCTCCGGCCCGATCCGCAACGTCGAGTCGTGCATCGCACCCCCCGGCAGCGCCTCCGGACCCTACTACCAGGGCCCGAGCCTCGACTTCAGCCGCCCCGGACGCACCTTCATGCCCACCCTCGGCCAGGACACCTTCCCGACCTGGCAGCTCGTCAGCATCTGGTACCACGAAGGCGTCCCGGGCCACCACCTCCAGCTCGCCCAGTGGGTCGCGGTCGCCGACCGGCTCAGCCGCTACCAGGTCACCGCAGGCACGGTCAGCGCCAACATCGAGGGCTGGGCACTGTACGCCGAGCGCCTCATGGATGAACTGGGCTTCTACTCCGAGCCCGCGAACCGCCTCGGCTTCCTCGACGGGCAGATGCTGCGCACGATCCGCGTGATCGTCGACATCGGCATGCACCTCGAACTCGCCATCCCCGCCGACTCCGGCTTCCACCCCGGCGAGCGCTGGACGCCGGCCCTCGCCGCGGAGTTCATGGCCACGTACAACGGCAGCCCGGCGGCCCGCCGCGCCAGCGAGATCGACCGCTACCTCGGCTGGCCCGGCCAGGCCATCGGCTACAAGCTCGGCGAACGCGCCTGGCTCCAAGGCCGCGCGGCGGCGAAGCGCCGTCACGGTTCCGCGTTCGACCTGAAGGCCTGGCACATGAAGGCGCTCTCCCAGGGCTCGCTCGGCCTCGACGACTTGGTCGACAGCCTCGCGGTCCTGTAGACGCAGCCCGTCCCCCACCCCGAGCACCCGTACAGCGTTCCGGTCACCGCTCCGCCGCAGGGCCGGCTCAGCGCCACCGACACTGCTGTGTACGCGCTACATCAGGCCCAGGGCCTTCAGTAGCGTGTACACCCCAGCTGCGTGCGACCTCCGTCAGCTTGGTGACGGTGTTCGCGACCAGCTCGACGGTCTGCAGGCGGTCCTCGAGCTTGTCGTTCGGAGCGCTGCGGCGCTGCGCTTCGCGGTTCGCCGAGGCCTCGTTGTGCGTCGGACCTTCCGGTGCCGTCGGACGGCGAGGGTCTAGCGGACGCGCCGGGTGGTGACGAGCCGGCCGTCCTGGAGGCGGTGGTCGAGTTCGAGGCCGCTGTTGAGCATGACGAGGACGTCGAGGTGCCGGTCGGCGGGAACCGTCGCCACCCGGTGCTTGTCGCGGTCGATGCGGATGGTCTGGTTGCTCCGGCCGGGGCGGGCGATTTCGACCGGCCCGTCGGGCGTTCCTGGGACGAGCCGGGTCAGGGGGGTGGTGGCGGTGCCGCTGTCGATGAGCCGGTTGATCAGGTCGGCGGGGGTTCGGACGTATTCCAGGAGGTCCTGGATCTCGTACTCGCCGGCGCCGTACCGCTCGATCCATCCGTCGATGTGGTGTTGGGCGGTCCACTGTCGAAGCGCGTCGGAGCGGTGACCGAGGCGGTGGGCTTCGCGGCCCAGGAGGTGGGCGATGCGCCGGGAGGTGACGCCGGCGGAGAGCAGGGTCAGGGCCTGGTCGGTGTCGACGCCGTGGCGGATGTGCCAGGCGGTGTGGGTGTTGAGCCGGGGCGCGGTGGGGGAGAGGGCGGGGTTGGTGTTGACGAGGTTGGTCAGGGCGCCGATCGTCCAGCTCAGGGCGTGTCCGAAGGCGGTGCTGATGTTGCGTACGGCCTGGTCCAGCGCCCAGGCGGCGGGGACGTCGGGCTGCCAGGAGCGGGCGAGGTCGGGGATGGCGGCGCCGGAGATCCACTCGCGCAGCGCGGGCGCGATTGGAACGGTCATGGCCCTGCCCCAGGCCCCCTCCTTGTCCTTGAAGGCCCAGTGCGGGGTGACTTCGGGGCAGCGTTCGAGGAGGCGGTCGAAGACCCGGTGCTCGGTGAGGAAGTCCAGGGTTTCCTGCAGCGGCCACTCCGGCGGCTCGGCCAGAAACTCGTCGGTGTTCTCGTCGGCGTGCTGGTTGAGGTACACGGTCAGGTGCGCGGCGAGCCAATCCAGGTAGCGGGCGGATCCGAGGCTGGTTCCGGTGGCGGCCCAGCGGCCGGCCGGGGCGGGCTCGGTGCTCTCGAACGTCTCGGCGACGCGGTCCGCTAGCGCGTGCCACCGGCCGGCGGCTCGGGCGTTGCCGGTCCGGGTCAGGCCGAACAGCCCGTCCAGGGCGTCGAGAGGGTGGCCCTGCGGCTGGGCGGCACTGGCGTGCAGGTGCAGTACGAGCCAGACGAAGGAGGTGAAGTCCGCAGCGGTGCTGTCCGCCAGGGCGAAGATGCCGTCTGCGTCGTCGCGCAGGGTCTGCTCGGCCTCGGCGAGGGAGGCGAGCGCCTCTTCGGTCATCAGCGTGGAGGTGACGCGCAGCTGCTCCGGGTCGGGGTCGAGGTGCTCGAACTCGGCGGGCCGGGGCTCGAAGGGGCGGGTCAGGAAGATCCACCCCTCGCTCTCCCTGCCGGCGCGCCCGGCGCGCCCGATGGCGTTGAGGAGTTCGGCGGGCGACAGCGCGTGCTCGCCGTCGTAGGTGAGGGGGTCGCCGTCGACCTTGTGGTGGACGATGACGGTGCGCACAGGCAGGTTGACGCCGTCGGTGAGGGTGCTGGTGCAGGCGATCGCCAGGAGGTCGCCGCGGCGCAGCGCGCCTTCGACGGCGTGCAGGACGTCCTCGGGCAGGGCGCCGTGATGGTAGGCGGCGCCGTGCCGGACACAGCCGACCAGCGGGTGCTCCTCGCCGAGTGCTTCAGCAAGGTAGTCGGCCAGAGCGGCGGCCTGGGGTCGTTCGGGGAGGTTCTCGGCGATGGCGAGCGCGGCGTTACGAGCATCCCGGCGGGTGCCGACGACCATCAGGACGCTGCCAGCGTTGGTGAGGCTCGCGGCGCCAGCGGCGAAGACCTTGTAGTTGACGATCCCGTTCGGCAGGGCCTTGCGCCACTGGCGGGCGTTACGACCGCGGTAGCGCCGTGTGCCCACCTCGCCGGTGGTCAACCGTCTGATGGCGGAGGCGGCGGTCGGCCTGACAGCGAAGATGGCTTCCACCGGCACCGTGGCGATCACCTCCGAGGGGACTCCCGCTGTCGCCGGGCGCTCGGTCAGCTCGGCCTGGTCCTTCATGAGGTGCGGGTACATGAGGCCGTGAAGTCGGCGCGGGCCCCGCCAGGTGTCGGTGAAGTAGACCTCCCGCTCCGGGCGGGTCGGGTCGAGCCAGGAGGCGATGTCGCCCTTGTTGCCGACCGCCGCCGACAGCAGGATGAGGCGGATGTCGGTGCGGGCCTGCAGCAGCGCGAGCAGGCTCTCCAGCACGAAGCCGCGGTCGCCCTGGCCCAGGTGGTGGGCCTCGTCGACGACGACCAGGCCGACGTCCTCCAGCGCCCGTTCGGGATTGTTGCGGATCATGTGCATGAGCCGCTCGGGGGTGACGATCTCCACGTCCCCGCCGTCCGGCTCGGCGGCCGAGGCCCAAGTGCTCAGCGGGAACTCCGGCTGCTCCGCAGCCAGGCGCCGCCCCAGCACCCGCAGCCTGCCCCGCAGCGCGGTGCGCATCTCCCGCCCCAGGCTGCGCATCGGCGACACGTACACCACCCGACCGGGACGCTGCGCCAGGTGCGAGCAGATCACCAGCTGGGCCATCAGCGTCTTGCCCGCGCTGGTGGGCACGCTGATCAGGCTCCGCGACGTGGCCGGGTCGAGCGGGTTGCCCCGCTCCAACTGCAGAAGCTGGCGCTGAGGCGGCCACAGGGTCATCACCGGCGGCTCCGACATGGCGAAGCTGCGCGCCACCGCCGCGGGAGTACCCGAAGGCAGCAGCCGGTACAGGCTGCTGTCCGCCATCTCCCCGCTCAACTGGAGCAGGTGGGCGGCGACCCACCGCGCCAGACCGTCGCCGCGACCCGCCACCTCGGTCATCACATCCACCAGCAGCCGCTGCGCGGCCAGCAGGTCCCGCTCCTCGCCGGTCCCCAGGAACTGGTACAGGTGGAAGACCGCCTCCACGACGGCCTCCGCCGGCCCGTACATGGTCCGCGCCAGGGAGTCGCGGCGCATCACCCGCCGCACCCCGCGCAGCTGCCGCCGCCACACCCGCAGCGCCCGGCCCACCTCCGGCCGGTCGAAGCCGAGGAAGACGACACCGGCCTCCACCGCCAGGGTGCCGATATGCAGGCGGAGTTCACCGGTGATGTCGATCAGGCCGCGCACCTGCCGGTAGACGGCGGTGGCGTTCGGCTCCTGCTCGCAGCGCCGGTAGCCGGCCTGCGCGGCGAAGGCGATCTGGAGCCGTTCGGCCGCCGGGCGGCGCCGGTCGCCCACGGCGAGGTCCATCAGGTGCGCGCTGGCGGCGAACGCCCGACGCACGCGCACCTGGTCGTAGCCGGGTGTCTCCGGGTCCAGGGCGGCGAGGCCGTGCAGGTACCACGCGGTGGCGAGTGTCGCGTCGTCGATCTCGCGGTTGCCGCGGAACGCCGCGATCTCCAGCTCGGTCATCGCCGCGAGCAGGTCCTGCGCGCTGGGCAGCACACCGCCAGGCTGGTACTCGCCGAGCGCCGAGGCGAGTACCTCCGGGTCTAGAGTGCGCTCCACACGTACCCCCTCACGTCCTTCGCGAAGTTCTCGAGATCGTCGATCGCCACCACCAGGCCCTGCAGCGCACCCGGGTGGGTGTGGGTGGTGAAGTGGGTGTGCGAGAGGTCGAAGGCGGTGACGGGGGTGTCCGCGGCATTGAGCGCGATACTGACGCCGCCGTTGCCCGACTCCTTCCGCTCCACCCACTGCCGCGGCATCGAGCCGACGAAGATCCGCAGGTCGGGGGAGAGCGCCCGACCGCCCCACGAGAACTGACCCATGTAGCGGGAACCCTCGTTGTTGATCTGCTGCCACGCCTTGCGGATCGTGTCGGCCGGCGCGGCGCTCTTGCCGGTGAACTTCTTCATCTCCCACAGCCGGAAGACGAACCCCAGCTCACTGCCAGGAACGCGATGGATCACCAGCCCGTCCGGCCCGCCGTCGTTCACCGCCGACTTCGGCGGATCCAAGACCTCCACGCTGCGCCCCGCCTCGGGCGGCATGTCGCGGGTCAGGAGGTACCAGAGCCACTCGCCCACGTACCCGGTCACACCGGTGGCATCGTTGGCCTCGAACACCGGGGCCGCGTGAAGCAGGACGTGATCACGGTCAATGCCGACCAGCTTGGTGTCGGCCAGGACGCTCTCGCGCCAAAGCTGGTAGCCGAGATCGTCCAGGTCGGTGCGGGCCTGCATGATCTCGTCCGCGATGATCCAGGCCGCCGCAGCGCGGTCCTCGGTCTCCTGCCCGATGGTCACCACCAGCTCCCAGCGGCATACCTGCTCCTGGCCGCGGGGCTCCCGGCGGGTGAGGTCGACCAGGCGGCCGCCGGCGGCAAGGGCGTGTTCCATCGCCTGCTGCGCAGGTACCGTCACCCGCCCACCTCCCGCTCCGGCCGTGCCGCGCCCCACCGTGAAGACATGCAGTCACCCTATCGATGCGGGGCGGGGCGCAGCGCCCAACGTCGGAGCGGACCGGTCTGCTCCCCGGTCGAACTGGGGGCTCCCGTCTACGACAGCCCGACGGTGGTGCGTGGATTGCGACCGCGGCCGTCGCGCAGGGCTTCGAACACGGCGGACCGGTCCTCCCACTTTGCCGGCGGCTCGGGCTCCACCACCACTACGCCGTCCCAGCGCGGTCCGGGGACGTGGAGTGCGTCCAGCTCGTCTCATCGATTCCGGCGGACGCCCGGCTACGACATCGGCGGGTCCGTCGGCCTGGCTTTCTGAGGGTGGATCGTCTCGTGCCGGGCCAGCATCGCCACGCACTCGGCGATCTTCCGGGTGCGCGTGTCGGCCCGCTTGACGGCATTGACCCGAGTGATGAGGGAGAAGCGGTTGGCCTTGGTGAGCACCTCGAACATCGCCTGCGCCGCCGGGTCGGCGGCGATCGCGGATCGCAGGTCGTCCGGCACCTCCGCCTCCGACGGCGGTGCGTAGGCGGCCGTCCACCGCCCGTCGGCCTTCGCGGCGTCCACGGCGGCGCGGCCGGCGGGCAGCATCAGGCCGGCCACCTCCAACCGGGCCACGTTGGCGACGTTGCGTTGGGACCAGACGCTGCGGGGCCGACGCGGGGTGAACCGCCTCCAGGAGCTCTCCTCATCGCGCTTGCGGGTCTGCCCGTCGATCCAGCCGAAGCACAGTGCCTCGTCCACGGCCTGCTGCCAGGTCAGCGTGGTGACGGTGATGAGGATCCGCGAAATTCCTCAGTCTCGATCAGGTTCCCCACTTGCTTGACCAGGTCAAATGAGTGGGGAAGGTGGGGATCGGGGAGCGCGTGCGTGGGCCCCGCCGACCGAAGGTCGGCGGGGCCCGAGGGTGGACGGCGGGTCAGGTGCCCGGGTCAGGGAACCCGTCGCAGCGGGGGTGCGTCGCGCGCCGGGTGGATGACGGGCCGGGCGGCCTCGGGGGTGGCCAGCAGGGCGACGATGGTGATCGGCTGGTCGCAGTGCGGGCAGTTGCGGGTCGCCGCGGGCTCCAGGACGTCGCGGACGGGCGTGCGGGCCGGGGCCCGGACCACCGGCGGGGGCGGCAGCTCCATCCGGGCCGGCGCGGGAGCCGGGATCGGTCCGTGGCGGGCGGGCTCGCCCAGGCGGAGAGCGCGTTCCTGGTCGCGTTGGCGGTCGCGTTCACGTTCGGCGTCCTTGCGGCAGCGGGGGCTGCAGTAGTTCTGCCGGACGGTCTTGAGCGCGGTGAACTCGCCCTTGCAGAACGCGCAGGCGCGGGTTTCGCGCATCTCCTCGCGGCCGCGGGCACCGATCCGGCACTCCTGTGAGCAGAAGAACCGGGGCCGGTGCTCGGGCGTCTGGAACTCGTTCTGGCAGACGCGGCAGTTGCGGCTGACCAGGGTCTTGTCGACCTTGCCCCTGTTTCGGCAGACCGGCGAGCAGTAGAGGCGCTTGCTGAACGGCGATTCGAGGGCGAAGGCGGTGTGGCAGATCGGGCACTGCCGGGTGAGCTCGGGGCCGTCCTGGGCCTCGGTGGTGTCAACGGGCTCAGGAAGCACGGGAGTTCACCCCCGCGCGGATGGTGTCGGCCTTGGTCTGGTGGTTGCGCAGGCGGTAGGACGGGCCGTCGATCCCGGCGACCGCGGCGCGGTGCAGGAGCCGGTCGAGCATCGCGGCGGCAACGGTGGCGTCGCCGAACGCCCCGGCCCAGTCGGCGATGCCGACGTTCGTGGTCAAGATGGTGCTCGACTTCAGATACCGCTGGTTGATCACCTGGAACAGCGCGGACGCGCCGTCCTCGGGCAGCGGGAGGTAGCCGAGCTCGTCCACGATCAACAGCTTCGGGCCGGCGAAGAAGTTCATGCAGGTCTTCCACCTGCCCTCCAGCGCGGCCTTGTGGCAGCGGGCGGCGAGGTCAGCGGCGGTGGTGAAGTAGACGCGGTGGCCGGCCTCGACGGCGGCCCGGCCGAGCGCGACCGACAGCATCGTCTTGCCGACGCCGGGCGGCCCGACGAACAGCACGTTGCTCGCGTCGTCCAGGAACCGCAGCGTCGCCAGGTCGCGGATCAGCTTCTCGTCGACGCCGGGCTGGGCGGCGAAGTCGAAGTCCGCGAGCGTCCAGGGCTCGGGCAAGCAGGCGAACCGCTCGCGGGCGGACAGGCGCCGGGCCTCGGTCGCCTCGACCTCGATCTCCAGCAGCCGCTCCAGCGCCGCGGTCATCGACATCCGCTCGGTGCGGGCCTGGTCCAGCACCCGGTTCAGCGCCTCGGCGGCGTCGTTCAGCTTCAGGTAGGACAGGTGCCCCTTCAACTGCTGGAAGCGCCTGGCCTCGCTCATCTGCATCGGTGACGTGCTCACTCCCCGTGGTCCTCCTCGGGTGTCGGGGCAGTCCGCAGCCGGTCGGCCACGGCGGCGTAATGGGAAAGATCAATGACGACCCGCTCCACGGATGCGGAGCCGCTCGTGCCGGTCCAGCGCAGGCGGTCCGCCTCGGCCAGCGCGGCCTCCGAAGGAGGCCGGCGGACCTTGCTCTTGCAGGGCGCCCGGTCGGAGAACGACGCCAGCACCGCGCGCTCCAGCGCGATCACGTGCCCGGCGTCGCGGACGACCTGCCCGGACCCGCCCGGTGCCCGGCGGTGCTTGGCGACCACCGCCCGCCCGGCCGTCAGGACGTGCAGGTAGTCCTCGCCCAAGCGGTGCAGGACCTTGACCTGCGCGCCGGGCAGGCCCGGCGGGACGGAGTACTGATTGCCGTCGAAGGACACCAGACCCTGCGGGCTCACCGTCCGTTCGACCTCCAGCTCGGCCGGGAACGGCCGGGTCGGGACCTCCAGCAGCAACTCAGCCGCGGCGAGTTCGGCGACCGTCGCCGAAGCGCCGTCGATCCGGCGGCGCCGCTCGTCCATCCGGGCCGCGAGCTTGTCGACGCCGGACTGGGCCTGCTCGACGCTCAGCGCGTCCGGGACCGTGCGCCACCAGCGTTGCGCCGCCGAGTGGTTGGCCTTCTCCACCACGCCTTTGCGGTTGCCGCGTCGCGGCGGGCAGATGTCGACGCCGACACCGTAGTACTTCGCGACAGCGGCGAACGCCGGCAGCACCCGGCCGCTGGGCGGGTGGCAGACGGTGGCCATCCGGTCGAAGCGCCAGCGCCGGGCCGTTCCGCCGAGCTTGCGCACCACCCGGTCCAGGGCCTGCACCAGGTGCGGGAAGTCCTCGGCCTCCGCGAGCACCGCCCGCCAGCGGCCCGAGTGTGCGAGCGCCCCGACCAGCAAGTGGGCGTGCGAGCCGACGCCCCAAGCCGCGGGCGGGTCGGGCAGCTCCAGCCAGTCGAACTGGATCTCCTCGCCCGGCGGGTGCGCGATCACCGCGACGTCCCGGCCGGTCGCGGCCTTGCAAGGCTCGCAGTGCGGGCGGACCTGGTGGCGGCGAAGGGCCCGGGTGAACGTCGAGTAAGCGCCCCGGTAGCCGAGTTCGCAGACCTCGTCGAACAGTGCCGACGCCCACAAATGCGGGTCGTCCGCGAGGCGTTGGCGGCAGTAGTCCATGAACGGCACGAAGGCGTCCGGCGGTTGGGCCCGGTGCTCGGGCACGCGCTCGCCGTTCAGGTAGGCCCGGATCGTCTTGCGGTCGCGGCCCAGGTGGCGGGCGATAGCCGAGATGGACCAGCCCTGCCGACGCAGCGCGTGAGCGTCCACGTCTTCCTCCCGCGTCAGCACCAGGGCCCCCGAACAGGCCGAACTCGTTGCGAACGCAGACTTTCCGACTGAATACGAACCAACCGGACACGCCGGACAACATCACCCGAAGGGTGGGGAGATCAACTGAGCAGGTTTGGCCAGCCCGGAGCAGACAACGATCAGCAGTGACCGTCTCGCGCCTTTACGCGGTCCAGCAGTACAACCGGTCCTTCCGGTCATCGATCCTGCTCGCCAGCTCGGCCAAGCCCTTCAGGATGCCGGCAGAGATCTCCGGGTCAAACACCTCTCGGTCTTCAGCCCGCTCCTGGACCCACCGCTGGCTGACCTCGGCGAGCCGGAGGTCGTCAGCACTGGCCAGCGCGTCCTGGAGTGCAGCGGAAACCAAGAAAACCAGCGGGCCCTCGCCGTCCTCCGAGTCAGCAACGACTTCGGGCACATCAGCGTCGGCGAGCTCGGCGAAGCTCTGGCCGGTGAAGATGCTCTCCCACTCGATCAGGGCTTCCTCGGCGTCGAAGTTGCCATATGTCAGCGAGTCGAAGATCCCTTCAGGACCACCTTCCACGACGGCGGCTGCGGCGTCTCGGTTCGGTGCCACGAAGAACTTGATGATGATGCTCACCAGGGCATCGTGCCCGCTGAGCCAGCTCAGGTCTAACTCGTTCCGCCCCCCGACCCGTTCGCCGAGGGTGGGGAAGTAAGTGAGCAGGTCTGGCCAACGCAAGAGCAGTGGGTGGGGAAATTCAGGGAGCCCTATCAACGAGCCGCCCTTCCTGGTCAGGGCAAGCCACACACCGGGAGAGGCGGTGTGGTTGTCCATCAGCCACGCGCGCAGCGCCGCGCCATCGGCCACGATCAGCTCGTCCATTCCGGTTGCGGTCACCACCACAGCCTAGTACTCCAGTGAGTCAACGGCCTGGTGTCGGGGAGCCGTTGAAGTCGGTGCTGCCGGCCAGCACGCTGACGCGGGCCGCTCGCCTCGACGGCGAGGCGCTGCGCTTCGGCGATCGCCTCTTCGCGCCAGGACGGGACGCTGCGGGGGCGTGGGGTGCCGCTGCACTGCGGCCCCGCCGGACCAACCCCGCGGTTCTCTCAGCGCCATCATGGTGGACCGGCCCGCACGCCAGCAGGCCAAAGCCGGGTGTTGCTCTTGGCCACGCGCCGGTGGCCGTCGGGCACGCCGATCGGCAGCGGATGCCGTCGGCGTGCCGCGACCGCCGAACTTGGATATCAGCCGAGGTGCCGGGTAAAGAACCGCAGCGTAGTCCAGAGCAGTGGTGGCGATAGGACTGTGCAGGCTCCACCCCCGGCCGCCGGTCGCAGCAGGTACAGACGCCAGCGCTGAGGCAGCAATACGCCTCGGGTAACGCCCGGCCACCGGTACCGCGTCTGCCGGCTCATCCGTTTGCCGACCCGCATCCACCACGGCCACCCTGTTCTCATCTCTGAGACGGTGGACTCCAACCACACGTTCGGAACCCGACGCATCCCAGTGTTGCCGCACCCGCGTCCCAGGCCAGAGCAGGGCCCGCGCCGCCGCTCTGGCCATTCTTCTTTCTGCTCTGGTCGACTGGCGAGCTCGCGCCGGCGCCGGGCCGCAGCCCCTCCGGGGGGCGCTCCCCCGACAGCGAGCGCCCCGGGGCAACAGGGCGGCGGGGCCGGGTGCCGGGAGCGCGGGGGAGTGGGTGGTTGCTGTCCCGGGTGGTCTGCCCGGCTCCCCCGCTGCTTGTGCTCCTCGGTGGCGGCCGCGGTGGCCAGGCGGTGGGAACGGAGCCGGTGCAGCGTAATCAGGCCGGAGTAGGAGTCTGGCTCGTTGAGGGGTCGGGCCGGGCGGGGTGGACGCCGGGTCCATCGCTTCCGTGGGTAATGGGCAGCCCGGCCAGGTGCAGGGCGTCCGTCACACGCTTGGCCAGAACCGCGTCGATGCGGCCTGCGTGCGCAGGCTGGCAGGTCGCTGGTGGGGGAGTGGTCACCGGCGCAGGCTCTTGGCCGTGTCCTTGTGGTCGGCGCGCTGCCGGGCGGTGGCCTGGGCGGGGACGACGCCGAGCGCAAGGACTTCGTCCCGGACGCCGTACGTGAGTCGGTAGACCAGGGCCTCGGTCGCGGTGTCGAGCCACTGATCGGTGTCGGCTCGCGGCGGCATCGGGCCGAGCGCGGTGGTGAACCAGAGGGGGAGCAGCCCGTCGCCGGTGATGGCGGCACTGATTCTCGCGCGGGCGATGCCGGCGAGGGCCTCCCGCGCGTCGTCGCCCGCCTCGGCCGCTTCAGCGAGCGTCTGGTCGAGGGACTCGTCGCGGTTCAGTGCCTTGCGGGCTGCGGCAGCGGCGAACTGCAGCTGCTCGACCCGGGCCGCGGCGTTGTGCATGGCGGTGCACGCACGGCGGTAGTCGCTCGCGGCGGTGTTGAACGCCTCGCTGCCGTGGGCGGCGGTGGCGAGGGCACCGGTCGCGGTCAGGACAGCGGCACGGGCCTGGGCAAGTGAACTGGATGCCTGGCCATGGGCGTGCAGATTCTGGGTGTGGCGCGCACGGTCGGCCTCGGGCAGGAGTCGGGCCTCGGCGGCGAGGCCCGCGGTGACCTTGGTGAGCAGCCGGTCGATCTCGCTGGTGGTGGCGTCCAGGTCGACGGCCGGCCCGCTGGCCGCGGTGCGCAGCCGTCGCTCGATCCAGGCGACGCGCTGCGTGAGGTCGCCGATGGAGCTGCGCATGCGCTGGAGGTCGCCGTCGGCTTCGTCGGCGCGCTCGTCCAGTTCCTCGATCTGATCCCCGTGCTCGCGGAGCTTGTACTCGGCGGAGTCCAGGCGGCTGCTGGCGCTGGCGGTCTCCTCCTCGTATTCGTCGCGCAGGCGTCGCAACGAGGACTCGATGTCGTCGACGGTGCGGGAGAGCTGACGGATCTGGTGGTCCGCGTCGCCGTAGGGACTGGTCACTTCGAGCTCTCCTTCGGGTCGTCCGGCAGGCCGGTGGCGAACGCCGCTCCGGCGGCGGCAAGTGAGGCGATGACCCACCAAGGGCTCACCGCACCGAAGGACACCGCGCTGAGCAGCACCGCGCAGGCGGCGAGCAGGACCGCGCTCGTACGGTGCCGCAGGTGCGGGTGGCCCTTGGGCAGCGGCCTGGCCTGCCAGCCTGCGCCGAGGGCGGCAAGGGCGAGGGGGAGCAGGAGGATGAGCCAGCCCCAGGCCACCCAGCCGGGGATCACCGCGGCGGCGGTGAGCGCGGCGACGGCGCCCGTGCCGCGGCGGGTCCACATCACGAACTGCTCCGTGGCGCGGCGCGCGGGCACCTGGCGAAGGTCGGGCACCTGCTCGGCGTAGGCGAGGAGCCGGTCGGTGGCCTCGACCAGGTCGGCGAAAGCGTCGTCCAGCCCGGTGGCACCGGCCGACGCTGTGGCAGCCGTGGCCTGTCGCTGCCCGACATCACGCTGTAGCTGTGCGAACCGTGCAGAGACCTTGTCCACCCGTTCCCCTCCATCAGGTCGAAATCGGCTCCGACCGCCTGTCATGAACGGTATCCATGCGTACTGACAGCTCGTCACTGATTCCGCAAAGTCACTGCCCGGACCCTTTGGGGCCGACAAGCACCTTGTGAGAAGGGGAGGACCAGCCGATGGAACACCGCGAAGAAGGAACCGAGGCGAAGGATCGGAGGAAGACCAACGACCAGATGGCGATGCTGCTCGCCGCGACGATCCCAGCCCTGATGAAGGGGGAGCCTCTATAGCTGCCCGAGGGAGTGGAGTTCACCGGCGCCATGCAGGACGGCTTCCTGGACGTGGTGCTGATCGCGGTGCGCGCGACGGGATCGCGACCTTCTCACACTGGAGGAGGGGCGGCTGGCGGTGCCCGAGGAGCGCCGGCCAACGAAGTCGAACTGGGCGTCCTCCTACCGCGGCCACAAAACCAGGCTGCCTGCACCCGACCGCACCATCCACGGCGTGGCCTTCTGGTTCCGGGACACCATCAAGCTGTGGAACAGCGAGGGGCGTCGGCCGGCTCACGGCATCTAGGGACTGTCGTTAAACCTCGGCCTTCAACCACCAGGTACAGGTCTGCGTCGGGGGTTCCGGGAGGTCCGCAGTCAGAGGGGTGTGCCAGAGTCTGCGCATGCTTGAGATCGTGGTGAAGACGGAGAACTGGGAGCGGCACGTCCGTGTGTCTGCCGAGGAGCTGGCTGGGCTGGTCCGGCGGATCGGTGGTGACGGTGACCTGTTCCTGGTGGTCCAGTGCATACCCGACCTGCCTGACGTCTTTGCCCAGGTCTGGCACAAGGCTGGTGGTGACTACACGGTGGAGTACCGCGACGGTGCCGCCGACCGGCACTTCCAGGCGATGGCCGACGGGCCTGAGGTGGTGATTGCGGCGATGACCGGCTGGGCCCGCCAGGAGGCTGGATGGGGCGGCGATCTGGTTTGGTCGCTGCTCGACATGGGCCCCGTCCGTGAGGTGCCGCCGCTCGACCTCGACGAAGGCGAGCGCGCGGAGTTGGAGACGCGCGTCCGTGAGGTGCTGGTCGGCGGCTACGTCTCCCGCGCCGGACTGGCCGAGCTTGCGGAGGAGTACCTGGTCACCCAGGACCGCCGGCCCGTCTCGCGCGAGCAGGCGCAGGCACTGGCCGACCGGTTGTGGCTGGAGCGGGTCGCGGAGCAGGCCGAATGGCAGGACGAGACCGACCCCGAGCGGCTCACCCGAGCGTTCACCGCCCTGCAGGAGACCGGTGTCACCGCCCGCGAGAACTTCACCTGTTGCCGCAGCTGCGGCCAGGCCGAGATCGGCGCTGAAGGCGGGCCCGACGCCCGCGGTTTCGTCTACTTCCACACCCAGTGCACGGACTCCGCCGCAGCCGGCCACGGACTGACACTCCTCTACGGCGGCTTCGACGGCTCGTCCGAGACCACGACCGCCATCGGCGACGAGGTCGTGGCTGCCCTCGAAGCAGTCGGCCTCCATACCGAGTGGGATCATGACCCCGGCCGGGCTATCACCGTCACCCCCCTGGACTGGCGCCGTCGCCTGGTCGGTTAGGGACCGGCGTCAAAGATCAGGTGACCCCGCCGGTGCGGCCGCCGGTCATGGCGCCCGCTCCGGCCGCGGCCCGCCGTTCAGCGGGGCGCCCAGTCGGGGCAGTCGGGAGCGTGACGACGGAAGACGACCACACCACCTCCCGGCAGGACGCCGCGGGCGCTGGAGTACACGCAGCAGCCGTTCGCCTGCCCCGGGTCGAGTCGATTCGGCCGCAGTGCGTCAGGCGAAGGCAATACGCCCCGGCCGGGCGCGGCTGGCTCGTCGGGGGCGTCGGATCGGATGGCGGCGAAGCGGCGGCGGCCGCGGCGGGCGGGTGACACAGGCACCAAGAATGCCGCTGCAGGTGCCGGTGCTGCGCAGGGCGCGCCGAGCATCGGACAAGGCCACCGCACCGGGCGGCCGCCGTCGCTTCGCCGCAGAGCCCGGCAGAGCACAGCATCGTCAGCCGAACTTCCGGCGTCCCCGGGGTCGACAGCGCCGCAGCAGGCGACCAGGTCCTCTCCTTTGGATCATCGGGCGGCAGGGGCTACCGCCTTCATGAGATGCCTGTCCGAGTCGTCTCCTAGGGTGCACATGGGCGGATCGGCAGGAAGGCATGGGGATGACTGAGGCGTGGGATCGACTTCGGGCGATCATGGGGGAGCCGCTCTACGTCCCGGCCCGGGTTCCGTGGGAGCTGGCGCCCGTGGAAATGGGTGTTCAACTCCCTTCGGATTACCGGGCGTTCGTCGACCTGTACGGCGGGGTGGTGCTGAACGGCGAGTGGGGGGTGGACACCCCGACATCGGAACCGCGCGGTATGGAGCCGAGTGGTCTGGCCTGGTGGCGCTACGACACCGATATCAGCTTTCGTGATCAGGTCGAGGGCGAGGAGTGCTACTGGGAGCAACCTGGTGCCACTCCGGTCTTCCCCGACCCGGGTGGCCTGCTGCCGTGGGGATGGAACAGCAACCACAACCAGTGCTGCTGGCGGACGATCGGACCGGATCCCGACAAGTGGCCGGTGACGGTGTTCTTCGAGGACCGGCTCGATCATTTCGACGGCGGCTTCGCGGACTTCCTGGTGACGGTACTGACGGGCGGGTACGCCGCGGAGGCCGAACTCCTGGTGCGTGCGGACCCTGCGGTGTGGGGCCCCGAGAAGCCCCGGCCGCTCTGGTCGCCCCACCGTGACTGGGCCGGCAGGAATTGGGGCGTCGAGTGGGGCGCCACCGGATTCGCGGCGTCCGGGTCGACGGAGATGCCCTGGACTAGCAGGCCCAAGGGCTGAGGATCCCCGGCCGATCCTTCCACGGCGTTCCTTCTGTCAACGTCTCCTGAAAACTGACCCCGTGTGGTCCCTGGGTTCTAACGCTTGTCGCAACATTCCTTGATCATGATGGGTGTGTTGATGGCGAGGCGGGGACCCAAGCGCAGGCTCGATGTCGAGGCGGAGTACTGGCGCCTGCTGCAGTCCGGGGTGGGCACGGTCGAGGCGTGCAAGCAGCTCGGGATCGGTAGGAAGACCGGCTACCGATGGCGGGCGGAGAACGGCGGCCTGCCGCCCGAGCGGCTGCCGGAGCCATCCCGGTCCGACCGCTACCTGTCGCTGCTGGAACGCAAGAGGATCGCCACGCTGCGCGAACGCGGCCTGGGTATACGGGAGATCGCCGAACGCCTGGGCCGGGCCGCGTCGACCGTCAGCCGCGAACTCCGACGCAACACCCTCGCCCACGACCAGGGCATCTACGACGCCGACCTGGCTCACCACCGCGCCGAGGAGCGCGTGAAGCGGCCCCGCCTGGCGAAGCTGCGACTCGACCACGAGCTCCGCGGCGAGGTCCAGGCCAGGCTCGCCCTGGAGTGGAGCCCCGAGCAGATCGCCGCCCACCTGCGCGCGCTCTGGCCGGACCAGCCGGAGCGGCACCTATGCCACGAGAGCATCTACCGGGCCCTCTACCAGGGCGCCAAGGGGGCCTGAGCAGGACACTCACCAAGAAGCTCCGGACCGGCCGGCCGTTGCGCAAACAGCGCCGCAAGGCCGACCAGCGGGCGCCACGGTTCGCCGTCCCACCGACCCTCATCGACCAGCGCCCCACCGTCGTTGAGCTCCGGGAACGGACCGGCGACTGGGAGGGCGATCTGATCACCGGCCGGAAGAACCGCACCGCCATCGCCACCCTCGTCGACCGCCGCACCCGCTTCGTCCGCCTTGTCGCCCTGCCCGAGGGACACGGCGCGGACCAGGGTCCACGCCCGCCTCACCGAGGCCCTGTGGGACGTCCCCGACACCGCACGGATGACGCTGACCTGGGACCAGGGCTCAGAGATGGCCTGCCACGACCGGCTTGCCTCGAGGATCTGGTCCGGGTTGTCCTGGTCGGAGTGGTCCACGGCGTTCTACCGGCCGAGGACTTCGGCGAGGAGCCGTCCGGCGGTCGCCTCGATGCTGTGAGCCTGTCGGCGGTGCCGGGCGAGGTCCAAGCGTTCCTCGAGCGATAGCCCCGCCATGGCCTCTGCGCCGCGTTCGGCTGGCGTCCGGCGTGTGGAGCGTCGGCCGTGCCGGGGCGCGGGGCGGTGAGCGCCAGAAGGCGCAGCAGGTCCGCCGCGGACCCGGCCGGGTCGCGTTCGGCGGCCGCCGCGTCGAGGCCCAGCACCATCGCGCGGAGCTCGACCCACAGCCCGCCGGCGATGTACGCGACGTGGCTGCCACCGAGCGCCGGGTGCGGCGCGGGGTCCGGGGCAGGGCAGCCACCCGCCGACCTGGGCTGGTGGGCGGGTGGAGGCGGTGCGTACGGGCGCGTTGAGCATGATCGGAAACGTACCTGCCGGCACCGTCACCGAGCTGGACGAGCCGTCAGGACGCCCGCGCCCTGCCCGTCTCTTGCGGCGGGTGACCGGACCTGCAGGGCAAGCGGGTCTTCGTCGTCAACGCCGCGGAGGCACGGCTGTCTGGTCGACCTGCGTCGACCTTGCCTGCGCTACCAATCTTGGCCTCCCCGACTTCGAACAGGTCACCCTGTGCCGACGCTCCGAGTAACAGCGCAGGCTGGCCGGCGCGCGGAGCGCGACTCTCAAGCCGCTAACTGTGCGACGTCCCGGGGTGGAAGCGGAAGTGGAACAGCCCGTTCTCACCGCCGACAGCGATGCTGGAGCTGTCAGGTGACCAGCCGCAGCTGGTCAGTGCGGTGTCTGTTCTCATCATGGCGACGGGTTCCCACGTGGTGGTGTGCCAGATTCGTACGGACCTGTCGTTGCTGGTGGTGGCGAGCCAGGTGCCGCCCGGGGAAAACCTGGCTGCCGTCACTGAATCGGTGTGGCCGGTGAGGACTGCGGTCTGCGTGCCGCTGGCGGGGTTCCAGATTCGCACTGTCGTGTCCTGGCTGCCGGTCGCCAGCCAGGTTCCGTTGGGGGAAACCGCCGCCGTTGTCACCTCGCCGTCGTGGCCGAGGAGACGGCGGGTCGGGGCCTCGATGAAGCCAGCGCTGCGGTCCCAGATCCACACCGCGTTGTCGTCGCTGCCTGTGGCAACCCAGCTCCCGTCGGGGGAGATCGCTACCGTGCTCACCCTGTGTCCACGGCCGAAGAGCGCACAGGTGGGGGTATCGCTGATTTCGTCGCCGCATTCCCAGATCCGTACCACTTCGCTGTGCGCGGCGGCGGCGAGCCAGGAGCCGTCGGAGGAGATCGTTACCGAACTTACCCCGTTGAATTGGTCGAGTTCGCCTAGGGAAGTGCCGGTGGCAGGATCCCAGATACGCACTGTCCTGTCGTCGCTGCCGGTGGCGAGCCAGGTTCCGTCGGGGGAGATCGCCACCGCTCTCACCACGTCGCTGTGGCCGGTGAGAGCGGTGGTTTGCGTGCCGGTGACAGCGTCCCAGATCCGCACCGTCGTGTCCCGCCCCGCGGTAGCTAGCCAGGTGCCGTCGGGGGCGATCGCCACTGCGTTCACGTGATCGACGTGATTTCTGCGGTTGATGGGGGTTGTACCGGTGGCGCTCCAGATGCGCGCTGTGCGGTCGTTGCTGCCGGTGGCGAGCCAGGTGCCGTCGGGGGAGATCGCCACCGAATTCACCGAGTGGGTGTGGTGGAAGAGTGTGGTTGAGTGTGTGCTGGTGGGATCCCAGATCTGCACGCTCTGGTCGTGGCTGGCGACGGCGAGCCAGGTGCCGTCGGGAGAGATCGCCGCCGAACTCACCCCGTGGGTGTCGCCCGTGAGCTCGGCGGTCTGGGTGCCGGTGACGGGATCCCAGATCCTCACCGTCCGATCGGTGCTGGTAGTGGCGAGCCAGGTGCCGTCGGGCGAGATCGCCACCGAATGCACCGAGTGGGTGTGGCCTGTGAGAACGGCGGTCTGCGTGCCCGTGGCAACGTCCCAGATCCGCGCTGTCCGGTCGGTGCTGGTGCCAGCGCTGGCGAGCCAGGTGCCGTCGGGGGAGACCGCCACGGCTTCGATCAAGTCGGTGTGGCCGGTGAGGACGGCGGTCTGCGTGAGGGTGGCAAGGTCCCAGATCCGCACAGTCCGGTCGGCGCTGCCGGTGGCGAGCCAGGTTCCGTCGGGCGAGATCGCCACCGACAGCACCCGGGTACTGATGTCAGAGAGCTCGGCTGTCTGCATGCCGGTGACGGGATCCCAGATCCGCACAGTCCTGTCATAGCCGGCGGTGGCGAGCCAGGTTCCGTCGGGGGAGATCGCCACCGCCAGCACCCATGCGCTGTGGCCGATGAGGACGGCGGTCTGCGTGCCGGTGACCGGATCCCAGATCCGCACAGTTTCGTCGTAGCCGGCAGTGGCGAGCCAGGTTCCGTCGGGAGAGATCACCACCGTCTTCACATCGGCGGTGTGGCCGGTCAGCGTTCGACGGAGGGTCGGCTGAGGTTGGTCGGGTAGCGGCCAGAGATTGCTGAGCCGAGGACGGGTGGACTGGTCGGCGTGGGCGTCTACCTGGGCAGTCCAACGGGGGAGGTCGTGCAGGCGGCTGTGGAGTACGGCGGTGAGGGCGTGGTCGGGGTGAGTGCGTTGGAGGACATGGGCGGCGCGGGTGAGGTCGTCTGAGCGTTCGACGGCGTCGGGGCTTCCCACGTGGCGGAGGTCGGCGATAGCGGCATTGGGGCCGCGCTGATGCAGGCGACGGTCGATCCATCGCAAGTCTGAGGCCAGGGCCTCCGCTTCTACGGCACGGTCGGCGGCGACGAGGTGTTCGACCGCGTGGTCCAGCACGTACCCCTCACAAGCGTCCCACCATGCGTGCCGGGGCGACGGGACGCCCGGCGCCAGTGGCGACGCGGCCGGAAGGTGCGCGGCGATGGCGTTCACAAGGTGAGCGTTGCTGCGTGCCAGGCCGCCGGCACCCAGCGATAGTCGGAGGTAGTCGCGAAGGACGTCGTGGAGGGTGATTCGTCCCCCGGCTGCTGGGGCGGCGGCTACGAGGGCAAGGCCGTCAAGTGCACGGATCAGGTCATGGGCCTGCTCGGTGGTGAGTCCGGCGGAGGCCTGCCACAGCCCCCTCACCAAGGACAGGGGAACAGCTTCGTCCTCGGCGAAGACCCCGAGCTCAAGCAGGCGGTCACGGCCGCCAGCCGGGAGACGGTCGACTGCGGCCTCGATGGTGGCCTCCACCGCTCTCTCCCGCTGCGCCGGCACCGCCGCGTCCATCCCTGCGACGTCCGCCGTCGCCGGCCCAGCATCCCGAAGCCTCCGGGCCGCAGCCCGCAGGGCGTCAACGACGGGCACGCCCAAGTCCCTCTCAGCCATCACCAGGCGGTTGACCAGGCGCAGCAGCAGTGGCCAGCGCCCGGTGCGCGAGAGGAGTTCGGCCACCGCATCGCCGGGCAGATCGGCCGAGTCGAGGCCCTCCAGCAGCACGGTGCGGGCTTCGGGTTCCGTCATTCCGTCCACCAGGACGAGCCGGCTGCCCGGTCGGCCGTTGAGAAGGTGTCGGCGGCGGGTGGTGACCAGCCGTACGCACGAGGGCGCCCCCCGCAGGAACGGCTCCAGTTGCTCCTGCTCCCAGACATCGTCCAGGACCAGCAGGGTACGGGGGCGTTGGGCCAGCAGGCGGGCGAGATGGTCGCCGGCCGTCTCCGGGTTGGAGAAGGGGGTGTCGTCGCCGGTGATCAGTCGGGTGACCTCGCCGACCTTCGCTGTGATCTCGGCCGCGCTGCGGAGGTCCCGGCCGATGGTCACGAGATAGACGCGGTTCCGGAAGCGGCGCCGGATCCGGCGGTCAGCGGCGACCATCCGAGCCAGGCGGGTCTTGCCGAACCCTCCCGCGCCGTGGAGCGACGTGGTCAACCCGACGGTGGTGCCGCTGCGGGCGAGCACCGCGTCGATGGCCTGCCGCAGCTCGGCCCGCCGTACGAGCCAGCCCTCGACGTCCGGTGCCGGCGGGGGCGGTGGATCGCCTTCAACCGCCGGGGCCCGCTCAAGGCGCGTGAACAGCAGCCAGACGACTACCGCGGCCAGGGTCAACGCGAGCACAGCCCACCACGCGTTGGTCCGCAGCAGATCCAGTACGCCGGGCCATGTCGTGTCCCCCGTCGCCGCGTTCCCAGCCAGCGACAGCAGCGTTCCGTTCGCCAGCACCACCGCGCCGAGGAACCCCAGCACACCACGGCGCACCCGACCTGATGCCATCCTCACCCCCGGGACCATCCGACAACCAAGCCGGACCTTAGCCCCAGCACTGCCCCCGCGTATCCCAGATCACCCAGCTTGCTGCAGAACACGTACCGAGGGCGTGGTCCGGCAGCGTCAGACTTCGAGGCCGCCAGCGTTATGTGCCTCGGTGGGGTCGCTGCGGCGCTGGGCGCGCAGCGGAAGGCACCGGCCACAGGTTCTACGGGTGCATAGATCGGCCGGGGGACAGTCCATCCGGCCTTGTTCCAACGGTCGGCAGAGCCGGTCCGGGTGGGACTGAGGGATGAAGGGCAGCCCGCCGGCACGGAGCCGAGTCGGCCCGCGCCAGCTGAGACCGAAGCCCCGGCCGCGGCGCGTCACGGCTTCTGGTCCCGCCTCGGCCGCTTCGCCGGCTCCTGACAGCACAGTCAGCACCGGCCAGCGGCGCCCTTCCGCTGTAGCTGCGGTCCGAACGCCTGGAGCTGCTGCTGAGCCCCCTGGCGCCCGCTCTGGTCCCGGCACCTTCATCGCCACCGGGTCCGAAGCGCGCGGGTTCGCAGTATCCCGGAGGCGCGAGATGGGGGACCTGTACGCGGATCACCGATCCCTGGGATCTCGCCGACGGGTCGCCCCGTACCTCGCTCGTCGTTGACGTCACAGGCGAGGCCGATCGAGCGTACGGTTTCGCTCGTGCGGTATCTGAACCCTGAATGGCTGCAGGCACTGACCTCGGCGGCCCTGAATGACCGGCAACGTAGCCTGCTGGAGCGCGTGTTGTTCGCTCTTGACGGCAAAGGCCACCTCGGGCAGCACGTCGCAACCCTACCGAGCTTCCTGGTCGCGATGATTCGCGCGCAGGCTGCACTGGACAGCCATGGGTCGGTCAAGCAACCAAGGCACCAACTCCTCGGCCGCGTCGTTGACGAGGCGATCGCCTCGGCGGACCGGGCGGCATCGGCCTACCGCTTTGGTGGCCACGCAGACCTTGCGTCAGCCAGAGCGGAGCTGGCAGCCATCGCGAGCGTCATCTCGCAAATGGGGCAATCGACTCCGCAGAATCAGACGCTGCAGGCGGCAACCCATCTGGACCGCCTCCTTGCCCCGCTCACTGATGTGGTCAAGGGTTGGGTAAAGCCGCTGTGGAACGGCGCGATCAGCAACCGACCGCTCGCCGAGCAGATGGCGGCGGAGATCGCAGTCGTCGTCGCCCTGGAGGGCCGGGACAGTACCGCGCTCTATCTCGACCTGCTGAATCTCATCACTCAAGGTACGCCGAGTGCGGGTGCTGTGTGCGGTGTGCTGTGGCCGCCCAAGCAATCCCATCGGGTCACTCTCGCAGTACACGGCACCCGGGAACTCCGAGGCTTGGCGACCTTCGTACATGGCAGCCAGCAGTGGAAGCTGTGGGTCAAGCAGCCCCCAGACACCCTTCCCACCAGAGAGCCTCTTCCCAAGCTTGTGCGCCTCATCGGCCCTCTCGAAGGCTCCGCCGTACTGGTCAGCAGTCTGACCGAGGCAGCTGACCCCGGAACCGCTGCGCGCATCGCACGCCGGGAACTCAGCGAGGCCCTCGACCACTACGCGGCCGGCGATCGACTCATCGACCTGCAGCTCTCTCCGGTGTGGGCCGTTGAGTCGCCATCGGATCGACACACGCTGGGTACCGTACGCGCCTCAGGCCGGCGTACGGCCTACCCTCTTACTGGCTACATGCCGGTTCCGTTGCGTGCCGCAATGCGTGCGGCCAACCTTGCGCGCCGCGTGGACGCCCCCATGGCCAGCGCCGCCCTGTCTTGGAGCGCATTGGAGACAACCGGCCTAGGAGCGACCGAAGTGGACCGGCTGGCCGGTGCCTGCGGCTTGCAGACGCTGCGCAGGCACCTCGCCTCGGCTCATGCTCTACTGCTCTCCGGCGCCCGCGCCCGTCTCGAACATCAGCGGCATCGCGTTGAGACGGAGAAAGGCCTACTCAGGAAATACGAGACCGCGGCGAACTTCTGTGAGCAGTCTGGAAGCCCAAATGCCCAGATCGCGCTCATCACTCACCTTGAGAACATCGAGGTTACGTGTGCTCGGCTGGAGTGCGCGGTGCAGGAACTCCAGGCCGCCGAGGTGGCGGTCGCAGCAGACCTGGCCGCCCTGGAAGCTCATGTGAAGACCGAAGGGGTCCAGGAACACCTGACGTCCATCGACGCATGGCTCGATGTCCTACTGCCGACGCAACCAGCCGGCTCACCATCTCTGCAAGCAGCACAGGCTGCCGCCTCCAGCCTTGCCAGCTACTGCGGAGGATTGGCCAGTGAGACACTCGCTCTCTGGCGTTCCCGACTGTCAGCCCCCCAAGATTTGGCAGACTGGCTCGACGGCCAAGCTGGCACCTATCGAGGCATTCTCGAATGGCTGTACGCCACCCGGAACATGGTCATTCACAGGGGGCACTTCACTGCTCCGTCTGACGAGCTGACCGCACATGCGGCCCGCGGCATCGTCGACATGGCACTGGAGTTCCTCAGCAATTGGCACACCGTCGAACGGGCCCGCGCGGTCAGCGAGACATCCGCCGAAGACGTGTACCGATGTCTTGGACAGCGGCTCGCCGATGTCCTC
Source organism: Kitasatospora sp. NPDC048365 (assembly GCF_043200835.1). Taxonomy (NCBI): domain Bacteria; kingdom Bacillati; phylum Actinomycetota; class Actinomycetes; order Kitasatosporales; family Streptomycetaceae; genus Kitasatospora; species Kitasatospora sp. NPDC048365. The sequence goes on along the minus strand of NZ_JBICYJ010000018.1, from coordinate 4,182 downwards.
GACAAACTTGGCGAACCTAGTGCGACTTGTCAGGCCCTCCGCGTCGACTACATCAGCGGGCCCGACTCGACATGGTGGGCCACTGTCACTCCAGCAGTGACACCTTGACGTGACATCGGCCGATGAGGGGGACCCAGGCTTACCTGGGCAGCTTGGTGGTGCGCTCGGGGTAGGCGGTGGTGACGTAGCGCATGGCGGTGTCCTCGGTGATGCCGAAGAGCCGCATGAGCTTGAGCGGGTCGCCGGTGGCAAAGGCTTCGTCGAGGATGCGGTCCTGGCGGAGCCGGTCGAGGGTGCGCCCCTTGGGCAGGACCGGGTTCAGCTGCATGGTGTTCCGGGCCGCGGCTAGGTGGTCCGGGTCGAGGGCTGGCTTCTGGGTGACCAGCAGGTGGGGGTTGACGCTGGTGGGCCAGCGCCGGTGGCGGTAGGTGAGCCAGTCGGCGGCCAGACGGTGGGTGAACTCCTCCAGGTAGAGGATGTGGCGGCGCATGCCGCAGCGCAGGACGAGGGTGGGGTGTTCACGAGTGCAGCTGACCAGCACCGGAAGGCACTGATCGAAGATCGCTTCCCACGCTCGTCGTGATCGTTTCCCGTCCGGCCCTGGGTATCCGCTGTCCATCGGATCCGGTTGATCCTCACCACCCTGGCTGACACGATCGTCCAACGGTGAGCCCAGACGATGTGGCCGGTCGGCGCGTCCAGAAGGGGAAGTGCCCTGCGCTCCACGCCCGCGGTGTCTGCAGCGAGCCAAGCCGAACAAGAGTCGTCAGCCAAGCAAGGGAAGCCTGATGATCGACATCTCCTCGAAACTGTCTGCGCTGCCCAAGGCGCGGCCGTTCCCAGGGCTTCCGGGCACCTGGGAATGGTCGCCCTCTCCCGGGTTCACGCTGATGGCGATGGTCGGCTCGGACGGTCGACACGTCTTCAGGCTGAACACCAAGGACTCGTACGACGCAGATCTGTGCCGGGCGGTCCTGGAGTTCGTACGAGAGCGGGAGTCCGAGGTGGTTGAGCGCGCAGAGCCTCTGTTTGCTCTGCCGGGTTTCTCCTGGCCTGGCCGAGACTTCGACGTCGTCGGACGGATCAGGCCGGAAGCGCATCACCTTCATGCGGATGACCCAAAGCTCCATGACTCTGTCTTTGTCGTCTTCCCGGCGTATTCCACGGAGATCTCTGGGGCGGAGACGGTCGAACAGGCTGCGGAGCGGTACCGGCGGATGCTCAGAACCTCAGATCTGAATCGGGGGCCGAGTCCGTACGTGCTGATCCGCTTTGACAACCCCAAGTCGGGAGCGGGGACGGTCGGTGAGCTGCCGGTCTTCACCTCGCCGGACTATCTGGTGCATGAGTTGCGCGAGCTGGCGGGTGTTCCGGAGGGCTATCTGGAGCTGTGGACCTATCGGAACGAGCAGTGGCGCGTTCGCTGGGAAGACGGATGGATCGTCACCGCTGGCGATGGCGAGATCCGGATGTCGGCCGATGAGGTCGTCTCCTGGGCAGTGGCCACCATTTCTTGATCCGCTGGTTTAGCCTGCCGAGAGACGGCGCCGGCGGCTTCGGCACACGCGTCGTCGCGCGGGGGCGGGGGTGAGTTCCGGCGCCCTCGCCCGACCGGACGGGAGCGGACGGACAGGCGAGAGCTCAGGGTTCATGAGCGGATGCCGGCTCAGTGTCCAGACGCGGTGCATCGGGCAACATCGCCCGTCAACAGTCAGCAGGAGGCCAGGCTGCGGACCGGAGTTGTCCCGTTTGGGGCAGTTGCGGTCACCGTCTGCGGGCGCTTGGGCGGATTCAACCGGTCAGGGCAAAGAGTCCTGAGATGGGGGTGGGGAGGACCAGACTCGCACCGTTCCGTCGGCGGCGCCGGCGGCGAGCAGGCGCCCGTCGGGGGAGAACGCCACCGACAAGACGTTGTATGAGTGGCCGGTGAGCGGTTCGCCGTGAGGTCGGCCGGTGGCCGGGTCCCAGAGGCGCACCATGCCGTCGATGCCTGCGCCAGCGAGCAGGCGCCCGTCGGGGGAGAACGCCACCGACTCGACGACACCGCTCAGGGGTTCGCCGTGGGGTTGGCAGGTCACCGGGTCCCAGAGCCGCACTGTAGTGCTGCCTACGCTGGCGAGCAGGCGCCCGTCGGGGGAGAACGCCACCGACCTCACGACGTAGGTGTGGCCGGTGAGGGGTTTGCCGTGGGGTTGGCCGGTGTCCGGGTCCCACAGCCGCACCGTACTGTCCTGGCCAGCTGCGGCGAGCAGGCGCCCGTCTGGGGAGAACGCCACCGACACGACACGGCCTTTGCGGTGGTTGAGGGGTTTGCCGTGGGGTTGACCAGTCACCGGGTCCCACAGCCGCACCGTACTGTCCTCACCAGCTGCGGCGAGCAGGCGCCCGTCTGGGGAGAACGCCACCGACCAGACGCGGACTCTGCGGTGGTTGAGGGGTTTGCCGTGGGGTTGACCAGTCACCGGGTCCCACAGCCACACTGCGCTGTCCTCACCCGCCGCGGCGAGCAGGCGCCCGTCTGGGGAGAACGCCACCGCCACGGCACGGCCGGCAAGGCCCGCGAGGGGCAGCCCTTCAAGCGGCAGCCTCGCGTAGAGGGCACTGACCAGTGCTTCGATCCGGGCCGCGGCCGATACTGCGGCAGCGTCCTGGACCGCGACGCGGTGTGCGAGCTCATCGCGTTCCTTCCGCAACGCGGCGAGGCCTGGGTGCGCAAGAGACTGTTCGGGCCCGGGAGCTAGGGCCTCAAGCCCGGGCACGGCATCGTTCTCCTGTCTCCACAGCCGAACGGTGCCGTCGTCGCCGGCGCTGGCAAGCAGGTCTCCGTTGTCGGTCATCGCCACCGATCGCACATGGTCGGTGTGGCCGGTGAGGGGTTCGCCGTGAGGTTGCCCGGTGTCCGGGTCCCACAGTCGCACCGTGTGGTCGACGCCGGCTGTGGCGAGCAGGCGCCCACCGGGAGGGAACGCCACCGACACGACGCGGCCGCTGTGGCCGGTGAGGGGTCGGTCGTGGAGTTTTCCGGTGGCTGTGTCCCACAGTCGCACCGTGCCGTCGTCGCCGGCGCTGGCGAGCAGGCTCCCCTCCCTGACCATCGCAACCGCGCGGACGCGTCCGATGTGGCCGGTGAGGGGTTGGCCGTGAGGCTCGCCGGTTGCCGTGTTCCACAGCCGCACCGTGCCGTCGTGGCCGGCGCTGGCGACCAGGCTCCCGCTGACGTTCAACGCCACCGACCAGACTGGGCCGTCGTGGCCGGTGAGGGGTCGGTCGTGGAGTTTTCCGGTGGCTGTGTCCCACAGCCGCACCGTTCCGTCTCGGCCGGCGCTAGCGACCATGTGACCGTCGGCGTTCAACGCCACCGACAAGACGCGGCCGTTGTGGCCGGAGAGGGGCCGGCCCCGGCGCTCGCCGGTGTACGAGTTCCACAGCCGGACAGTGCCATCTTCGCCGGCACTGGCGAGCACTCCCCCGCTGAAGGACATCGCCACCGACCAGACGCGGCCGTTGTGGCCGGTGAACGGTTCGCTGTGGGGCTTGCCGGTGGCGGCATCCCATGCCTGGACTGTGCCGTCTTCGCCGGCAGTGGCGAGCAGGCGCCCGCTGCCGGAGAGTGCCACCGACCAGACGCGGCCGCCGTGGACGTTGTGCTGCACCGAGAACGCCCGTAGGGGGGGGCGGCTTGCGTCGGGCTTTCCGGGGCCAGCTGCGGTGCCGCAGGTCCTTCGTGGTTCGCCGTGGACGGTTTGGGGGTGTCCGGCTTTTGGCGGGGAAGCGGGAGGGGCTTGAGCCTGGCGTTTACCCGGGCTCGTTCGACCTCTTGCCAGCGGGTGCGCCACTGCTTGACTTGTGGGTCCTCACGACTTGGGTACCGGCCGCCTTGGTCGAGCGCGAGCAGGGTCTGGATCAGGGCGATCAGGAAGTCCAGCCGCGGTAGTCGCTTGCCTGCAAGGGCCTCGCTGACGGCGGAGGCCGACAGTCGGCGCGAGGACGGCGCGGCCTTCTCCACCTCGCGCAGCGAGGGGTTGCCGCAGGCGATCCGCAGATCGCGCAGCTGTTCGGCGAAGGCGGACAGCTGCTGCGGGTAGCTGTCCGGGCCCGACTGCTGCGGATCGGCGATCGGGTCGGCCACATGGTCCCCCTGACGGTGTGTGAGGACCACCGTAGAACCCCCGGTCAGGGGCC
>NZ_JBICYJ010000017.1:0-179526 GCF_043200835.1 Kitasatospora sp. NPDC048365 | reverse complement strand
GCGGGGGCCCCCTTTTGGGGGCCGGGGGCCCCCCCGGCCCCCGCCCCGCGGGGCGGCCCCCCCCCCCGGCCCCCCCCCCCACCCCCACCACCCCTTGACTGCTCCACCCCCGCAAGGAACGGACACCCCCACATGACCCCGTCCCACCGCGCGCCCCTCTCCCGCCGGAAGCTGCTCGCCGCGGCCGGCGCGGCGCTCGCCGTGCCGCTCACCGCCACCTGGCTGAGCGCCGGCGCCGAGGCCCAGACGCCCGCCACCCTGGCGATGGACCTGGCCAACACCACCGGCAGCAACACCGTCTACGCGTACGTGGTCGGCCGTGACCCGTCCGCGGGCGGCAGCTGGGCCTTCGTCCAGGCCGACGGCGCGAGCCTCTACCACCCGCCGAACCCGGCCAACGACCAGACGCCGCTGGGCGTGGACTGCGCGATCGCGCTGAACGCCTCGGGCGCCGCCCCGCGCCGGGTCACCCTGCCGCACCTGGACAGCGGCCGGATCTACTTCTCGGTCGGCGCGAAGCTCACCTTCCTGATGAACCGGGGCGGCGGCCTGGCCATGCCCTCGGTGCTCAACCCCAGCGACGCGAACGCGAACGTCCGCCACGACTTCTGCGAATTCACGTTCAACAACGACCAGTTGTTCGCGAACATCACCTTCGTCGACATGGTCTGCCTGCCGATCGCCTTCCAGCTGGAGACCCCGCAGGGCACCCAGACCGTGCGCGGCCTGCCGGCCGACGGCCTGGCCCGGGTGGCGTCCGCGCTGCGCGCGCAGTCCGCCTCGGACGGCAGCGACTGGAGCAAGCTGATCGTCAACCGCAACGGCTCCGACCTGCGGGTGCTCAGCCCCAACCTGGCGATCCGCGGCAACGGCGCGCTGTTCCCCGGGTACTTCGACTCCTACGTCGACCAGGTGTGGTCCAAGTACGCCGGCACCGACCTGAAGATCGACACCCAGTACACCTGGGGCGTGGTGACCGGCCGGGTCAGCGGCGGCACCCTGACCTTCCCCGGGGTGGGCAGCTTCAGCAAGCCCTCCACGGCGGCGATCTTCTCCTGCAGCGACGCGCCGTTCACCACCGGCAACGACCTGATGGGCAACATCAGCGCCCGGCTGGCCGCCGCGTTCAACCGCACCACCCTGCTGGACAACGCCAACCAGCCGACCGGCGAGAACCCGGCCGCGTTCTACACCAAGGCGCGCACCAACCACTACGCCCGGATCCTGCACTCCACCACGCCGGACGGCCTGGGCTACGCCTTCCCGTACGACGACGTCCACCCGGCCGGGGTGGACTTCGAGGGCAAGGTGCAGCACGGCAGCCCGAGCCGGTTCGTGGTCACGGTGGGCGGCCTGTCCGGATCCACCCCCTCGCCCTCGCCGAGCGCCAGCGCGACCGGCGGTGCGGTGAGCGCCTTCGCCACCGTCCAGGCCGAGTCGTACCGGGGCCAGTCCGGCTCGCAGACCGAGGCCTGCTCCGACACCGGCGGCGGCTCGGACGTCGGCTGGCTCGCCAACGGCGACTGGCTCCGCTACACGCTGGACTTCGGCTCCACCGGCGCGACCCGGTTCGACGCCCGGGTCGCCTCCGGCGCCGCGGCGGGGGTCAGCGGCCTGGTGCAGGTCCGCCTCGGCAGCCCCACGGCGACGCCGATCGGCAGCTTCGCGCTGGCCGGCACCGGCGGCTGGCAGACCTGGCGGACCGTCCCGGCGGACATCACCCGCACCACCGGCGTCAAGGACGTCTACCTGACGTTCAGCTCCGGCCAGCCGGCCGACTTCGTCAACCTCAACTGGTTCGTCTTCTCCTGACGCACCGCAGACTCCCCGGGCGGCCGCCGCCGCGGCCGCCCGGGGCTCCGTACGCCCGCGCCGGGGTCACTCCACCGTCAGCACGACCTTGCCGGTGACCCGGCCGGTGTCGCCGAGGGCGTGGCCCTTCGCCGCCTCGGCCAGCGGGAGGACGGCCTCCACCACCGGGCGCAGCCGTCCTGCCGCGAGCAGGCCGGCGATCTCCCGCATGCCCTGCTGGTCCGCCTCGACCAGCAGCGGTACGGCGCTCACGCCGAGCTCGGCGGCCCGTTCGGCGAGGTTTCCGGGCACGTCCATCAGCGCGATGGTGACCAGCCGCCCGCCGGGCTTCAGCACCTCCAGCGAGCGCAGCGCGGTGTCGCCGCCGACGGTGTCGAGCACCACGTCGACCTTGTCGACCGCGGTGAAGTCCTCGGTGCGGTAGTCGACCATCTCGTCGGCGCCGAGCCCGCGCACCACCTCGTGCTTGGCGGCGCTGGCGGTGCCGATCACGTACGCGCCGCGCTCCTTGGCGATCTGCACGGCCAGGTGCCCGACCCCGCCGGCGGCGGCGTGCACCAGGACCCGCTCGCCGGGCCGGACGTCGGCCGCGTCCACCAGGGCCTGCCAGGCGGTGAGCGCGGCCAGCGGCGCCGCGCCGGCCCGCACGTGGTCGAGGTCGGCGGGCTTGCGGACCAGGGCGCGGGCCGGGGCGACCACGTACTCGGCGAAGGAGCCGACGCCGTACGGGTAGGGCAGCATGCCGAAGACCTCGTCGCCCGGCGCGTGCAGGGTCACGCCGATGCCGACGGCCTCGACGGTGCCGGAGACGTCCCAACCGAGCACCAGCGGGAGGCGGTCGAGGAAGCCGGGGAACTGCCGGTGCTTCCAGTCGGTGGGGTTCATGCCGGCCGCGCGGACCCGGACCAGCACCTCGGAGGGGCCGGGGACCGGGCGCTCCACCTCGATCTCCTCGAGGACCTCGGGGGTGCCGTAGCTGTTCTGGCTGATCGCCTTCATCGTCGTCATGCATCCAGCCTGCGCCGCGGCGACCTGCGGAAACAGTGGCCCGATGGCCATGATGTGCAAGAATTGGGCCATGCACCGTGTTGTCGTCCTCGCCCTGGACGGGGTCATCCCCTTCGAGCTGAGCCTGGCCTCCCGCCTGTTCGGGGCGGCCACCGACGCCGCCGGGCGGCCGCTGTACGAGGTGGTGACCTGCTCGCCGGACGGGCGTCCGGTGCGCACCGACGCCGACTTCTCGATCACCGTCCAGCACGACGCCACCGCCCTCGCCGGGGCGGACACGGTGGTGGTCCCGGCCTCCGAGGAGTTCGTCCGGATCACCGACCGGGCCTCCCTCCCGGCGCCGGCCGCCGAGGCGCTAGCCCTGATCCCGCCGGACGCCCGGATCGCGGCCATCTGCATCTCCGCCTTCCCGCTGGCCGCCGCCGGGCTGCTGGACGGCCTGCCCGCCGCCACCCACTGGCACCACGCCGAGCACTTCCGCCGCCACTACCCGCGGGTCGACCTGGCGCCGGACGTGCTGTACGTGGACGCCGGCCGGATCCACACCTCGGCGGGCGCCGCGGCCGGGATCGACCTGCTGCTGCACCTGATCCGGCTCGACCACGGCAGCGGCGTCGCCAACCAGGTCGCCCGCCGCTGCGTGGTCCCGCCGCAGCGCGAGGGCGGGCAGGCCCAGTACGTGGAGCGGCCGGTGCCGGAGCGCACCGACGCCGGCACCTCGGTCACCCGCGCCTGGGCCCTCGACCGCCTGCACGAGCCGCTGCAGCTCGCCGACCTCGCCGACCACGCGCGGATGAGCCGCCGCACCTTCACCCGGCGCTTCCGCGCCGAGACCGGCCTCAGCCCCGGCCAGTGGCTCACCCAGCAGCGCCTGGACCTGGCCCGCCACCTGCTGGAGACCACCGACCTGGCGGTGACCCGGATCGCCGAACGGGTCGGCTTCGGCACCGACGTGACCCTGCGCCAGCACCTGCACGCCGCGATCGGCGTCTCCCCCGGCACCTACCGGCGCACCTTCCGCGGCTGACCGGCCGGCGCCCGCCGAACGGCCCGGCGCCCGCCATCTCCTTTGCCCCGGCCCCTGCCGAACAGGCAAGATAGGCCGGTGACCCTCCTGGACCTGATGCCGAAGCCCGCCACGCCCGACTCGCTGTTCGAGACCTTCGCCGAGTGGGCGACGGAGCGCGGCATCACCCTCTATCCGGCCCAGGAGGAGGCGCTGATCGAGCTGGTCTCCGGGAACAACGTGATCCTGGCGACCCCGACCGGCTCCGGGAAGTCGCTGGTCGCGGCGGGTGCGCACTTCGCCGCGCTGGCCGAGGGCAAGCGCACCTTCTACACCGCGCCGATCAAGGCGCTGGTGTCGGAGAAGTTCTTCGACCTGTGCAAGATCTTCGGCACCGAGCAGGTCGGCATGATGACCGGCGACGCCTCGGTGAACCCGACCGCGCCGATCATCTGCTGCACCGCCGAGGTGCTCGCCCAGATCGCCCTGCACGACGGCGACCGGGCCGACATCGGCCAGGTCGTGATGGACGAGTTCCACTTCTACGCCGAGCCGGACCGCGGCTGGGCCTGGCAGATCCCGATCATCGAGCTGCCGCAGGTGCAGTTCCTGCTGATGTCCGCGACCCTCGGCGACGTCCGCCGCTTCGAGGAGGACCTGACCCGGCGCACCGGCCGCCCGACCACCGTGGTCCGCTCGGCGACCCGCCCGGTCCCGCTGTTCTACGAGTACCGGCGCACCAACCTGCACGACACCCTGGAGGAGCTGCTGAAGACCGGTCAGGCACCGGTCTACGTCGTGCACTTCACCCAGAAGGAAGCGGTCGAGCGGGCCCAGTCGCTGATGAGCATCAACATGTGCTCCAAGGCGGAGAAGGACGCCATCGCCGACCTGATCGGCAACTTCCGCTTCACCACCAAGTTCGGCCGCAACCTCTCCCGGTTCGTGCGGCACGGCATCGGCGTGCACCACGCCGGCATGCTGCCCAAGTACCGCCGGCTGGTCGAGCGGCTCGCCCAGGCCGGCCTGCTGAAGGTCATCTGCGGCACCGACACCCTCGGCGTCGGCGTCAACGTGCCGATCCGCACCGTGCTGTTCACCGCGCTCTCCAAGTACGACGGCCAGCGGGTGCGGATCCTGCGCGCCCGCGAGTTCCACCAGATCGCCGGCCGGGCCGGCCGGGCCGGCTTCGACACCGTCGGCCAGGTGGTCGCCCAGGCGCCCGAGCACGTGGTGGAGAACGAGAAGGCGCTGGCCAAGGCCGGCGACGACCCGAAAAAGAAGAAGAAGGTCGTCCGCAAGAAGGCCCCCGACGGCTTCGTCAGCTGGTCGGAGGAGACTTTCGAGCGCCTGATCGCCGCCGACCCGGAGCCGCTGGTCTCCCGCTTCAAGGTCAGCCACGCCATGCTGCTGTCGGTGATCGGCCGCCCCGGCGACCCGTTCGACGCCATGCGCCACCTGCTCACCGACAACCACGAGGAGCGCCCGGCGCAGCGCCGCCACATCCGCTCGGCGATCCAGATCTACCGCTCGCTGGTCGAGGGCGGCATCGTCGAGAAGCTGGACCAGCCGGACGCCGAGGGCCGCACCGTGCGCCTCACCCTCGACCTGCAGGAGAACTTCGCGCTCAACCAGCCGCTGTCCACCTTCGCGCTGGCCGCCTTCGACGTCCTCGACCCGGAGTCGCCCTCGTACGCGCTCGACGTGGTCTCGGTGGTCGAGGCCACCCTGGACGACCCGCGGCAGATCCTCGCCGCGCAGGAGAACAAGGCCCGCGGCGAGGCCGTCGCCGAGATGAAGCGCGACGGCATCGAGTACGAGGAGCGGATGGAGCGGCTCCAGGAGATCACCTACCCGCGGCCGCTGGAGGAGCTCCTCGGCCACGCGTACGAGGTCTACCGCCGGGCGCACCCGTGGATCGGCGACCACCCGCTGCGGCCCAAGGCCGTGGTGCGCGACCTGTACGAGCGGGCCATGACCTTCTCGGACTACGTCGGCTTCTACGAGCTCGCCCGGACCGAGGGCATCGTGCTGCGCTACCTCGCGGGCGCGTACAAGGCGCTGGAGCAGACCGTCCCGGACGACATCAAGACCGACGACCTCAAGGACATCATCGCCTGGCTCGGCGAGCTCGTCCGGCAGGTCGACTCCTCGCTGCTCGACGAGTGGGAGGCGCTGGCCAACCCGACCGAGCCGGAGGCGGGCGAGGTCCGCCTCGACGACAAGCCGGCGCCGGTCACCGCCAACGCCCGGGCCTTCCGGGTGCTGGTGCGCAACGAGATGTTCCGCCGGGTCGAGCTGTGCGCGCTGGAGCACTACGGCGTGCTGGCCGAGCTGGACGGCGAGTACGGCTGGGACGCCGACCGCTGGGCGGACGCGATGGACGGCTACTGGGACGAGTACGACGACCTCGGCACCGGCCCGAACGCGCGCGGCCCGAAGATGCTGCTGATCGAGGAGGTCGAGGACGAGGGCCTGTGGCGGGTCCGGCAGATCTTCGACGACCCGAGCGGCGACCACGACTGGGGCATCAGTGCCGAGGTCGACCTCTACGGCTCCGACGAGGAGGGCCGGGCGGTCCTGAAGGTGACCGCGGTGGGGCCGGTCCGCTGAAGCCGCCCGCCACTGTCGGTGGCGGGCCCTAGAGTGAGCGGTGAACGATCCGGTTCGCACGGTGACTCTGGGGGAGACGACGGATGTCCGTTGACGGGTTCGAGCTGTTGGCCGACGCGCACGACTACCTGCTGGCCGCGGTCCGCGGCGTGCCGGCGGACGCCTGGGGGGCGGCGACGCCGTGCAGCGAGTGGACGGTCCGGCAGGTCTTCAACCACGCCCGGCTCGACCAGCAGGCGCTGACCATGCAGATCACCGGCGAGGCCCCGGCGAGCGACCCGTTCGAGCCGGCCGACGCGCTGGACGGCGACGCCCCCGACCCGGCCGCCGGGCTGGCGGCGCTGCTCGGCGCGGCCATGAAGGCCTGGGAGTCGGAGCGGGCGGCCGAGAGCGTGCCGACGCCGATGGGGCCGATGCCCGCCGCGGCCGGGGCCGCGGTCGCCGCGCTCGACGCGGCCCTCCACGGCTGGGACATCGCCCGGGCCACCGGTCAGGAGCTGCCCCTCACCGAGGCCCTGGCCGTCGGTCTGGAGGGCCCGGCCGGGCAGATCGTCGACTTCGTCCGGGAGTCCTTCGGCAAGTTCGGCCCGGTGGTCGAGGTTCCGGCGCAGGCGAGCCGCGCCGACCGGCTCCTGGCGTTCAGCGGCCGCGACCCGTACTGGTCCGCACCGGCCCGGTGAGCCGGCGGGCCGGCCCGGCTACATCCAGCTGAAGGGGGCCCGGGCGACGTACGCCGCCGCCCGGGTGGACTCCTGCAGCGCCTGGTCCGGGGCGTTGCCGGCCCGCTGGTCGGCGTACCGGGAGACGGTGACGGTCAGGTAGTGGCCCGCCGCGGCCACCCTGGCGGCGGTCATCGGCTTCGCGGTGCCGTTCACCGCCGGGGGCGGGGTTCCGTCGGGCAGGGTGAAGGCGAACGCCGCCGCCTTGTCGCCGAGCGCCTGCGCGGCCTTCGCCGCCGCGCCCGCGTCGTTGAAGCGCAGCACCGTCACGCTGGTGACCACCGGCTGGTCGGCGCGGCTGAACGCGACCGCCACGTACGCCTGGCAGCCGAGGTCCTTCAGCGCGTCGTGCGCCCGGTCGGCCTGGGTCTCCACGCAGTCGGCGCCCTGCCGGGCGGCCGTCCGCCGGGCCCGGTAGCCGTCCTGGTCGATGGTCCGCTGTGCCGGGAAGTAGCGTTCGGCGGTGAACGCCTGAGCCTCCGTCGGCGGCTGGGCCGCCTGTGCGCCCGGCGGCGGCACGGCGGCCGGCGCCTTGCTGCTGGTGGGCCCGAGGCCGGGCAGCAGGTCGCCCGGGTGCGGTCGCGACACCACCCACACCCCGCCCGCGGCCACGCCGGCCAGCGCGCACCAGAGCACTATGCGGTTGCGCCGGGAGCGGCGAGGTGTCGTCATGGCGCAGATTGTAGACATCCGATACGACCAATCCGACCGGCAGGGGCGCACGTACCTGCGGGTAGGGCGTACGTGACCTGTGCCACTACCGAGTGCTCCGACACTGTGACAACTCGCACACCCCGGCGGCGATCTTCTGGCGGGTTCCCTCTGGCGGAACGCGAGCCCAGCCAGGCAGGATCAGGCGCATGGATCTGCTCGACACCCTCACCGCCAAGGGCCTGCGCCGGGAACTCCCCACCCGCGAGGAAGCCCTGGCCGTTCTCGCCACCACCGACGACGAGCTGATGGACGTCGTCGCGGCCGCCGGGCGGGTCCGCCGGCAATGGTTCGGCCGCCGGGTCAAGCTCAACTACCTGGTCAACCTGAAGAGCGGCCTCTGCCCGGAGGACTGCAACTACTGCTCCCAGCGGCTCGGCTCCAAGGCGGAGATCCTCAAGTACACCTGGCTGAAGCCCGACCAGGCCGCCGACGCGGCCCGGGCCGGCGTCGCCGGCGGCGCCAAGCGGGTCTGCCTGGTCGCCTCCGGCCGCGGCCCGACGGACCGTGACATCGACCGGGTCGCCGACACCATCGCCGCGATCAAGGACGCCGACGAGAGCGTCGAGGTGTGCGCCTGCCTCGGCCTGCTCTCCGACAACCAGGCCGAGCGCCTGAAGGCGGCCGGCGCCGACGCGTACAACCACAACCTCAACACCTCCGAGGCCACGTACGGCGAGATCACCACCACGCACACCTACGCCGACCGGGTCGACACCGTCACCAAGGCGCACGGCGCGGGCCTGTCCGCCTGCTCCGGCCTGATCGCCGGCATGGGCGAGAGCGACGAGGACCTGATCGACGTGGTGTTCGCGCTGCGCGAGCTCGACCCCGACTCGGTGCCGGTCAACTTCCTCATCCCGTTCGAGGGCACCCCGCTCGCCAAGGAGTGGAACCTCACCCCGCAGCGCTGCCTGCGCATCCTGGCCATGGTCCGCTTCGTCTGCCCCGACATCGAGGTCCGGATCGCCGGCGGCCGCGAGGTCCACCTGCGCTCGATGCAGCCGCTCGGCCTGCACATCGCCAACTCGATCTTCCTCGGCGACTACCTCACCAGCGAGGGCCAGGCCGGCCAGGCCGACCTCGACATGATCAAGGACGCCGGCTTCGAGGTCGAGGGCGCCGAGCAGACCACCCTGCCCCGCCACCGGGTGGAGGCCGGCGCGGGCGGCGGCTGCGGCTCGGTCTGCGGCTCCTCCTCCGCCCCCGCCGAGGCCCACGGCTGCGGCGACGCCTGCGGCGGCTGCGGCGGCCACGAGGAGCTCGCCGCGGCAGCGGCCGCCGTCGACGAGGAGGACGGCGACGAGGCCCGCACCGACCTGGTGAAGGTCCGCCGCCGCGGCGCCGGCACCGAGCTGGCCCCGAACGCCTGATGGACCCGCGCCACCTCCTCGACCTCGACCGGGCCCACGTCTGGCACCCGTACGCGCCGATGCCGGGCACGGTCGACCCGTACGTCGTCGAGTCCGCCTCCGGAGTCCGGCTGCGCCTCGCGCAGCCGGTCGCCGGCCGGGACGAACTCGTCGACGGCATGTCCTCCTGGTGGGCCGCCATCCACGGCTACGGCCACCCGGTCCTGGACGAGGCGGTCCGCTCGCAGCTCGGCCGGATGAGCCACGTGATGTTCGGCGGGCTCACCCACGAGCCCGCCGTCCGGCTCGCCGCCCGGCTGGTCGAGATCACCCCCGAACCCCTGCAGCACGTCTTCCTCGGCGACTCCGGCTCGGTCGCGGTCGAGGTCGCGATGAAGATGTGCCTCCAGTACTGGGTGTCCGTCGGCCGGCCCGCCAAGCGCCGCCTGCTCACCTGGCGCGGCGGCTACCACGGCGACACCTTCCACCCGATGTCCGTCTGCGACCCCGAGGGCGGCATGCATGCCCTGTGGGGCGGTGTCCTCCCGCACCAGGTCTTCGCCGAGGAGCCGCCCGGCGGGTACGACGCCCCGCTCGACGACGCGTACGTCGCGCACCTCACCGAGCTGATCGAACGTCACGCCGACGAGCTCGCCGCCGTGATCGTCGAACCGGTCGTCCAGGGCGCGGGCGGGATGCGCTTCCACTCCCCCGCGTACCTGCGGCTGCTGCGCGAACTCTGCGACCGGCACGACGTCCTGCTGGTCTTCGACGAGATCGCCACCGGCTTCGGCCGCACCGGCGAACTCTTCGCCGCCGACCACGCCCGGGTCTCCCCCGACGTGATGTGCCTCGGCAAGGCGCTGACCGGCGGCTACCTCACCATGGCCGCCACCCTGTGCACCTCGCGGATCGCCGACGGCATCAGCCGCGGCGAGGTCCCCGTGCTCGCGCACGGCCCGACGTTCATGGGCAACCCGCTGGCCGCCGCGGTCGCAGGCGCCTCCATCGACCTGCTGCTCGGCCAGGACTGGCAGGTGGAGGTCAAGCGGATCGAGACCGGCCTGCGCGCCGGGCTCGCCGACGCGGCGTCCGTACCCGGCGTCCGCGACGTCCGGGTGCTCGGCGCGATCGGCGTCGTCCAGCTCGACCACCCGGTCGACATGCGGGCCGCGACCGCCGCGGCAGCGGCCGAGGGCGTGTGGCTGCGGCCGTTCCGCGACCTGATCTACACCATGCCGCCGTACGTCACGGACGACACCGACCTGGCCCGGATCACGGCTGCGGTGCGTTCGGCTGCTGCCAGCGGTTGAGTCGTCAGGGGCTCGGGGAACGGCGAGGCCGGCCCCGTGGTCGGGCAACAGCGCGTGTTCGGCCAACCCCGTGGTCGGCGTCGCCGTTCCCCGAGCCCCCGAATAAACCCGCCGTTCGAAAGGAACCCCCTGTGTCCGTCCTCTTCATCACCGGGACCGGGACCGAGGTCGGGAAGACCGTGGTGACCGCGGCGGTCGCCGCGCTGGCCGGGCCGTCGGTGGCCGTGCTGAAGCCGGGGCAGACCGGCGTCGCGGTCGGCGAGCCGGGCGATGCCGCCGAGGTGGTCCGGCTGGCCGGCCCGCACGTGGCGACCGCCGAACTCGCCCGCTACCCCGAGCCGCTGGCCCCCGACACGGCCGCCCGCCGTTCCGGCCTGCCGACGCTCGGGCCGGACGCGGTCGCGAAGACGGTCGCCGACCTCGCCGCCGAGCACGCGACCGTCCTGGTGGAGGGCGCCGGCGGCCTGCTGGTCCGCTACGACGAACAGGGCCGGGGCATGGCCGAGATGGCGGCGGCGACCGTCGCGCTCGGCGTGGACGTCGAGTTCCTGGTGGTGGTCACCGCGGGCCTCGGCACCCTGAACACGACCGCGCTGACCCTGGAGGCGCTGCGCGCCCGCGGCCTGCGCACCCGCGGCGTGGTGATCGGCAGCTGGCCCGAGGACGCCGATCTGGCGGCCCGCTGCAACCTGGCCGACCTGCCGTCGGTGGCGGGGGTGCCGCTGCTCGGGGCGCTGCCGGCCGGTTCGGCGGCCGAGGGCGGGGCGCCGTTCCACGCGGTGGCCCGGGCCTCGCTCGCGCCCGCGCTCGGCGGCGTATGGGACGCGGCGGCGTTCGCCGCCCGGCACACCCCGGGTGCTACCCCGGTCGGGTGAGTCTGCGGCGGGGCCCGCGTGTGCACCGGCCGTGCCGGCCCGGCGCGGCGGATCCTGGCGGGATGAACTCCCGTCCTCCCGCGGCCCCCTCGACCGCCGGCGCTCCTCCCGCTGCCGCTTCGACGTCCGCCGCCTCGACCGCTGCCGGGCCGACCCGGCGCGGTGTCCTGTTCGGCGCCGGCGGCGCCTTCGCGGCCGCCGTGCTCGCCGCCTGCTCCAGCAGCGAGTCGAACGCTCCGTCCCCGTCGGCCACCCCGGCGACGTCCGCGGCCGGCTCGGCCACACCGACCGCGTCGGGGTCGCCCTCCCCGTCCGGGTCACCGTCCCCGTCGGGGAGCGCCGGCACGGTCGCGATCACCATCAAGGACTTCGCCTTCAGCCCCACCCCGCTGAGCGTCGCCCCAGGCACCAAGATCGTCGTGACCAACCAGGACTCGGCCTCCCACACCCTCACCGCGACCGTCTCCGGGGGCGGCGGCTTCGACACCGGGATCCTGGCCACCGGCAAGTCCGCGGAGATCACCGCGCCGACCCAGCCGGGCACCTACCCGTACACGTGCAGCATCCACCCGACGATGCTGGGCACCCTGACCGTCGCCTGAGCCGGGCCGGGCCGAGCCGAGCCGCCGTCACCGCCGCCCGTCCGGCAGGGCCGTTGACACCCCGCCACCGGCTCTCTAGCGTGGGCCTCCACCCATTACCGGCCAGTAGGGATCGGCATGCCCGCGCAGCGCCCGTACGACCTCGTCCTGTTCGGCGCGACCGGCTTCACCGGCGGGCTGACCGCCGAGTACCTGGCGCGGCACGCGCCGGCCGGCTGTCGCTGGGCGCTGGCGGGCCGCAACCCGGCCAAGCTGGCGGCGGTGCGCGAGCGGCTGACGGCGATCGACCCGGCGTGCGCCGCTCTGCCGCTGCTGACGGCGGACGCGTCCGATCCGGCGTCGCTGCGCGAGGTCGCCGGGCAGGCCCGGGTGGTGATCTCCACGGTCGGCCCGTACATCCGGTACGGCGAGCCGCTGGTCGCCGCGTGCGCGGAGGCCGGCACCGACTACGTGGACCTCACCGGCGAGCCGGAGTTCGTCGACCTGATGTACGTGAAGCACCACGCGCGGGCGGTGGAGTCCGGCGCCCGGCTGGTGCACGCGTGCGGCTTCGACTCGGTGCCGCACGACCTGGGCGCGCTGTTCACCGTCGGGCACCTGCCGAAGGGTTCGCCGATCTCGCTCCAGGGCTTCGTGCGCGCCGGCGGCTCGCCGTCCGGCGGGACGCTCGCCTCGGCCCTGGCCGCGATGTCCCGGCCGCGCGGCATGCTGGAGGCCGCGCGGCGCCGGCGCGCGGTCGAACCGCAGCCGCTGGAGCGCCGGGTGCGGATCGAGTACGGGCTGCCGCGCCGCTCCCGCGACGCCCGGGCGTGGATCGTGCCGATGCCCGCGATCGATCCGCAGGTCGTGGCCCGTTCCGCGGCCGCGCTGCCCGCGTACGGCCCGGACTTCCGCTACGGGCACTTCGCCGCCGTCAAGCACCTGCCGGTCGCGGCGGCCGGCGCCCTCGGTGTGGTCCTGCTCGCCCTGGCCGCCCAACTCCCGGCCCTGCGGCGGGCGGTGAGCGCGCTGCACCGGCCGGGCCAGGGCCCGGACGAGCGGCGGCGGGCCCGTTCCTGGTTCACCGTCCGGTTCGTCGGCGAGAGCGACGGGCAGCGGGTGTGGACCGAGGTGTCCGGCGGCGACCCGGGCTACGGCGAGACGGCGAAGATGCTCGCCGAGTCCGCGCTCTGCCTCGCCTTCGACGAACTCCCGCCCACCGTCGGGCAGGTGACCACCGCCACCGCGATGGGTCCGGCGCTGATCGACCGGCTCACCGCGGCCGGGCTGCGCTTCACCGTGCTCCCCGCCCCGCCGACCCGCGCCCCCGGCCGCTGAGCGCCTCCCCGGGCCCGGTCGGGCCCGGCGGTCAGCGGAAGGACTTCACCCAGCGCCGCCAGCGGGTCTCGCGGACGTAGCCGGCCGAGGTCCAGGCGTGCTGCGCGCGCTCGTTCGACTCCAGCACCATCGCGTCGGCGCGGCGCCCGCCCACCGCCGCGAAGCGGTCCTCCGCCGCCCGCAGCAGCGCGCCCGCGAGGCCCTGCCGCCGGTGCGCGGGCAGGACGGCCAGCCGGTAGAGCGAGCAGCGCCAGCCGTCGTACCCGGCGATCACCGAGCCCACCAGCCGGCCGTCGAGCTCGGCGAGGATCAGCGCCTGCGGGTCGCGCTCGATCAGCCGGGTCACGCCGTCCACGTCGTCGGTGATGGACGTGCCCTCGGCCGCCTCCTTCCAGAAGGCGAGGACGGGGTGCACGTCGTCGAGGGTGGCGGTCCTGATCCGCGGTTCGCTCATGACCGGCAGCCAAGCAGCCGGCCGGCCGGGCCCGCCCGCAATTCCGCTCCGCGAGACACCCGGCCCACGGCCCGCCTACTCGACGGGCTCGACGGGCTGGCGCAGCACGGTCCGCAGCTTCTCGGGCGCGGTGCGGCGGGGGTCGCCGAGGTAGATCTCGTGGTGCCGGCCGCCCGGCCGCAGGCCGTTGGCGGCGAGGTAGCGGTGGTGGAGTTCGTGCAGCACCGGCGCCTCGTCGTCGTACGAGCCGGTGTGCAGCACCTGGGCGCTGGGGCCCTCGTGCAGGGTGAGGTGCCGGACCAGGGCGATCGCGGGGTTCTTCTTCTTGGCCTGCGCGGCCTGCCGGGCGTCCTCGATCATCGGCCCGGTGATCCAGGGCGGCATGGAGATGAGCATGGTCCAGTTCCAGCTGTCCTTGGCGCCGGTGGTGAACGCCTCGTACCGCTCCGCCCACCACAGGCCCTCCAGCGGGGGGACCACGAAGTCGCCGCCCTCGGTGCGCTTCGCCGCGAACTTCACGGTGTACGCGACCGCGTAGAGCGCCTCGACCGCCGCGGTGTACGCGGGTGCGGTGTTCGGGTTGCCGGTGCCGTCGACCGCGAGGAACTGCTGCTCGGGTACGTCGACCACGGCCCAGGCGGTGTTCCTGGGCGCGTAGAGCTCCTTCTGCTCGCGCTTGACGTCGTACGGCGCCATCGGGCGGGACCTCCTCGTGGTCAGCCGGCGAGGCGCCAGACGGTGGTCGTCTTGCGGGCGGTGTCCTCCAGGTCGGCGACCACCGGGACGTCGTAGGCGGCGAGGGCGGTGAAGCGCTCGCGCGGAAGGTAGCGGCGGCCCGGATCGCCGACGACGACCTCGGCGCCGCGGGCGCGGGCCCGCTCCAGGAAGGGCAGGAAGCGGGCGGCCATCGCCCGCTCGTAGAAGACGTCCCCGGCGAGCACCACCTCGGCCGGCCCGCCGTCACCGTCCAGCAGGTCCTCCACGGCGGCCGAGATCCGGACGCCGTTCAACTCCGCGTTGATGCCGATCGCGGTCACCGCGTACGCGTCGATCTCGGCGGCCCGCACCGAGCGCGCCCCGCGCAGCGCCGCCGCGACGCCCACCAGGCCGGAGCCCGCCGCCAGGTCCAGGACCGTACGGCCGGCGACCAGTTCGGGATGGTCCAGCACGTACCGGGCGACCCCGACCCCGCCCGCCCAGGCGAACGCCCAGAACGGCGGCGGCAGGCCGATCTCGCCCCGCGCGGTCTCGGTGGTCTCCCACAGCGCGATGGCGTCCTCGGCCATGTGCAGGCGGACCTCCGGCACGAACGGCACCGGCTGGACCTGGGTGTGGGCCCGGACGAACGCCGCATCCGCGGCGGTGTCGGACGGCTGACGGACCCTCGTCGCGTTCGGCATGCCCGCAGCATAGAGGTAGCGGACACCGCCCGGCGGCCACGACGTCGCGCCTCGCAGCTCACGGTCACGGATCACGTACCGTTTCGATACCGAAGCCGTTATGAGCTGCGGAAATGCTCGCGGCCACGCAGACGCGCGAGTAGCATCCGCCAGGTGTCCCCCCGGCTGCGGCGCGCCACTGCGCCGTGCCGTCGGGCGGCTCACCATTCCCGGGCGGCCGGCGGCGGCGATCCGCCGTACCGGTGGCCCGCGTACTCGGCACCGCGCGCCAGGGCAGTCGCGCGAACGCGGAAGGGCAGCGACTTGGCGGATCGGCTCACCGGAGGGGACTCCTCGCTGCTGCGGCGGATCAACGCGGCGGTCACCCTGCGGGCGCTGCGCGACGGGCAGTCGCTCACCCTCACCCAGCTGGTCGGCGACACCGGGCTGTCCCGCCCCACGGTCGAGGGTGTGATCGAGGGCCTGGTGCAGTCCGGTCTGGTCGCCGAGGTGGACCAGGTGCAGGAGTCGGGCCGTCAGCGCGGACGGCCGGCCCGCTGGTTCCGTTTCCGGGCCGAGGCCGGGCACGTGCTCGGCATCGAAATAGGGGTCCACGACATCCGGGTCATCCTCGCCGACCTGACCGGCGACCTGCTCGGCAGCCACGCCAAGCAGGTCGACGAGACCCTCGACGCCGAGGAGCGGCTCGGCCTGGTCCGCACCACCGTCGCCGAGGTGCTGCGCAAGGCCGGCGTCTCGCGCGACAACCTCTGGTCGGTCGCCGTCGGCACCCCCGGCATCGTCGACCGGGACGGCACCGTCAAGCTCGGCACCGCGATCCCCGGCTGGACCGGCCTGGACCTCGGCGCCCGGCTGCGCCGCTCCTTCCGCTGCCCCGTGGTGATCGAGAACGACGCCAACCTCGCCGCCATCGCCGAACAGTGGAAGGGCGCGGCGGTCGGCAAGGACGACATCGTCTTCGTCATGGCCGGGCTCAGCCCCGGCGCCGGTTCGCTGATCGGCGGCCGGCTGCACCGTGGCTTCGGCGGCGCGGCCGGCGAGATCGGCGCACTGCACCTGCTCGGCCAGGAGGCCACCCCGGAGCGGCTGCTCTCCACCACCGGCAAGCCCCTCGACCCGCTGGACGAGGCCGCCGTCGCCCGGGTGCTGCGGCTCGCCCGCGAGGGCGACGAGGTCGCCCAGGTCGCCACCGACCGCTTCCTGCGCCGCCTGGTGCACGACGTGACCGCGCTGGTCCTCGCCCTCGACCCCGAACTGGTCGTCGTCGGCGGCTGGGCCGCCGGCCTCGACGGCGTCCTCGAACCGCTGCGCGAACAGCTCTCCCTCTACACCCTGCGCGCCCCCGAGGTCGCCCTCGCCGCCCTCGGCTCCGAGGTCGTCGCCATGGGCGCCCTGCGCATCGCCCTCGACCACGTCGAGGAACAGCTCTTCGCCGTCGACCCCCCGCCCGCGCGGTAATTCGGGTGCCCCGGCCGGGAGGCCGGGCCTAGACTCCGGCCCGCGAAGATCGTTCCGAGTGCCGGAGGTTGCGTGCGGGTCACCGAACACCTGGGCTGGGACCGGGGCCTGCCGCTCCGGTACCTGCTGGTCACCGAGGTCGAGGACGAGGACGACTACGAGAGCGTCGACCTGCTGGCCAAGTGCGCCGACGCGGAGGGCCTGTACCTGCCGCCGGTGTCGCCGGACCGGACGACGCTCACCCTGCGGGGCTGCCCGCTCGACAGCGAGCTCGCCGCCCTGGCCACCCGACCCGCCGCCGCGGACCGCCTGCTCGGCGACCTGGTCGCGGTCGCCGTGGATCCCGCTGACCGCGAGCCGCCGGAGGACCTCGACCTGGTCGACGTGTCCGTGGTGACCCACCGCCCGACCCCCGGCCACCCGGACCGGATCGACCTGGTGGTGGGCGCGGGCCTCCGCTTCGACACCCGGTACGGCAGGAAGCCCCACCCGCCGAGCTCCCCGGTCGTCGAGATCTGGTCCGCCGACCCCACACGGACCGAACCGCTCGGCACCTGCCTGACCGTCGGCGGCCTGACCGGCCTGCGCCGCTCCCGCCCCGACCCGATCGACCTGATCGGGTGCGAGCCCACCGAGCGGCTGCTCCACACCATGCGCAACCCCCGTCCGTGGCAGAACGCGTGGGCCAAGCTGGTCGCCCTCGACCGGGACGGGCGCATCCTCACCCACCACGAGGTGGTCCTCGACATCACCTCGGCCCGCCCCTCGGTCCTCGGCGGCACCCTGCTGGACCTCACCCTCGCCGACGGCACCTCCGACCGCCCGGTCCCCGAGACCAGGGCAGTCCACGAACGCTGGTACGACGGTCCGCCGACCGAGCCCAACCTATGGGCGGCGCTCCCCACCCCGGCCCGCTCCGAGTGGCTGTGGATCAGCACGGTCGGCCCCTACGGGAACGACATCGGACGCAGCGGGGGCGAGTACCACCTGGACGGCCGCTTCGCCACCGACCGACCCGGGCTGCTGCTGGCCATCGCCGAAGCCGTCCTCGGGCCAGGCCGCGAGATCGGCCGGAACCTCTTCTGGCTGCGCGACCGCCTCGGCGGCGGGCCCGAGGTGGTGCCGCCCTTCAGCCTGGTCTGGCACGACTCCGAGGTGGCGCTGCGCGCCTTCGCGACCGACTTCCTCGGCCCGGGCCGCACCTACCTGGACGAGGTGCTGGAGATCCTCCGCGAACGCGGGGTCGCCGTCGTCCTCGACTGACCACTGGCCCCGGACCGGGAACGCCGCAGGGCCCGTACGCACCGGGTGCGTACGGGCCCTGCGCTCTGTCTGTCGTCCTTCGACCGCGCTCAGGAGGCGGAGCGGACCGGGACGTCGGACTGGACCGGGGTGACCTCGACCAGGCCGGTCTCACCGAAGGTGAGCTTGCAGGTGTCGGCGCGGTAGGTGGAGACGGCCAGCGCGGCGAGCCTGCCACTCGCGGCGTACTGGGTGGTGACCACCAGCACCGGGGTGCCCGGGGGGCGCTCCAGCAGCGCGGCCGAGTCGGCCTCGGCGACGCCCAGCTCGACCGAGCGGGACTCGCCGTCGATGCCGAGCCGCTCCAGCTGGCGCAGCATCGCGCGGGCCCGGTCGCTCTCGGCGGCGAACTCGGCGAGGTGCGGCAGCGCGGCGGCCGGCACGTGCAGCGACTCGGTGGCCATCGTGACGCCCTGGACCAGGCGCAGCCGGCGCAGGGTGTGGACCTGCGCGCCCTCGGCCACGCCGAGCGCGCGGGCGAGCTGCGCGGAGGCGGGGGAAGTCACGCAGTCGACGATCCGCCAGGACTGGCTGCGCGCCGAGCCCGGCCAGCTCACCTCCCGGCCGTTGACCGGGACGCCGACCCGCGGGGCGGCGATCAGCGTGCCGATGCCGCGGCGGCGGACCAGGCGGCCCTCCAGCTCCAGCTGGTCGAGCGCCTGCCGCAGGGTGGCCCGGGCCACGCCGAAGCGCGCGGAGAGCTCGCGCTCGTTCGGCAGGACCTGACCGGTGGAGAACTCGGAGTCGATGGTGCGCACCAGCACCGTACGCAGGTGCCAGTACTTCGGCTCCGGTACTGCCGTGAGCTGTCCTTGCCCCACCGTGTCCTCCACCCTGAAAGGCGTCCGCCCGGCTCCCCTGTTTCGGCAGGTGGGGAGGGCGGGCTTTATCCGTCCTTCTTTATTAAAGGTCTTTGCAGTAAGTGACCCTAGGGGGTGGCGACGGAGATGGTCAAGACCAATGACGTCAAGACCAATGACCGGGACCGCTGCGCACGCCGGGTACCCTCGCTGGGTGACCAGGGTTACCAGCGTGAACGTGAACGGCATCCGGGCGGCCGCCAAGAAGGGCTTCCTCGAGTGGCTCGCCGCCACCAAGTCCGAGGTGGTGTGCCTCCAGGAGGTGCGCGCGGAGGTCGAGCAGTTCGCCGAGGTGCTGGCCGAGATGGACGGCTGGCACGCGGTCTGGGCGCCCGCCGCCGCGAAGGGGCGGGCCGGCGTGGCCGTGCTCTCCCGGCGCGAGCCGGAGCGCACGCAGATCGGCTTCGGGTCCGCCGAATTCGACAATTCGGGCAGATATGCCGAAATCGACCTTCCCGGCCTGACGGTGGCCAGCCTGTACCTCCCCTCCGGCGAGGTCGGCACCGAGCGCCAGGACGAGAAGGAACGCTTCATGGCGGAGTTCCTCGTCCACCTCACCGAGCTGCACACCCGGTCCGCCGAGGAGGGCCGCGAGGTCGTGGTCTGCGGCGACTGGAACATCGCCCACCGCGAGGCCGACCTCAAGAACTGGAAGGCCAACCAGAAGAAGGCCGGCTTCCTCCCCGAGGAGCGCGCCTGGTTCGGCCGCGTCCTCGACGAGGCCGGCTACGTCGACGTGGTCCGACAGCTCAACCCCGACCAGGAGGGCCCCTACTCCTGGTGGTCCTACCGCGGCCGCGCCTTCGACAACGACGCCGGCTGGCGCATCGACTACCAGCTCGCCACCCCGGGCCTCGCCGCCACCTGCATCGAGGCCTACGTCGAACGCGCCGCCACCCACGACGAGCGCTGGTCCGACCACGCGCCCGTCACCGCCGTATTCGATCGCTGACAACTCCGTTAATGCCGACGGAACTTGAAGCGACCCGGCGAGGGCCCCGGAGGTCGCGCCGTTCGGGCTGGAGAGGCCGGACGCCGGCCCGGGAAACGACTCGATTTGTCAAAGTCGCAGGCACGTCGAGGGCGAGTGCCACACCAAGGCCGTCATCGCACTGGCCCGCCAATGGTGGCATCTGCAGTGGGCCCTGGCCCGTGACGGACAGTCCTGCCACGGCGACCCGCCCGGCCGAATCTGACCGGAGGCACCGGCTATCCAAGAACACGGTCTCCAGGTGGGCCGGTCCGGCACTGGTCAGGGCTGTGGTGGCGGGTTCGGTGGCAACGGTGCGCCGGGAGGGTCTGGCCTTGGCTGCCAGCTCCTCCCCCGCGGCTCGGACAGGACGAACTCGGCTGGCCCCTTGCCGGTGCCGGCCTCCACACCCGGGCAGAGGTCGACGGGGTCACCGGGAAGTCAGAGAGCAGCAGGCAACTGAGATCCAGGCCCTGGCAGGAGCTCAGGGCCTCCGGGCGCGTACCGAAGCGGCCTCCCAGCGGCTGATCGGTCCAGCCGAGACGCTCGGCACCACGGGCCTGAAGCACGTGGTCGCCGTCGGCTCCGGTCAGGCGGGGCGGACGTTCCTGTTGTGGTGAAAGGCGTTGTCGGGATCGTACTTGGCCTTGATCTCGGCCAGTCGCCGGTAGGTGTGCTCGCCGTAGGCTTCTCGAATACGGCCGGTTTCGTCGTCGGAGTCGAGGAAGTTGACGTAGACGCTGCCGGCGCGGTGCGGTTGGAGGGCGTGGAGGAACCGCCGCGCCCACGTGGTCTCGTCGGCGGCGTGCTCGCCGGACTCGTCGGGCAGCCACACGCCGTCGATAACGATGTTGTGGGCCACGTCGCGGCCGGCGTAGGCGGTGGCGTCGCTGGGGACCCGGGCGACGGCGCCTCCCAGGTGGAACATCGCCGCGTACGACCGGGGCGAGCCTGCGCGGTAGGCGTGATCGGCGATGACGGCGATGGCGCCGTCGGAGAGGCCGGCGAGGTCCGTGGCCTTCCAGTAGTAATGCCACCCATGGGGGACGGTGTCGTCGAGTCCGCACTGGAAAGCCGCGTACGGAGTGGGTGCGATCAGGTCCGCGAGCGGCGTCCCGAACCGGCGCAGGGCCCGTACGGCCCGCTCGCCCTCCTCGACGGCGCCGGCGTGGCAGCAGATGATCGCGATGGCCGGCCGCCAGTGCAAGTGCTCGGGGATGACCGGCAGCGGGGGGACGGTGCCGAGCCTGACGACGGTGCCGAGCCCGTCGGGTGCTTCGACGGCGAAGTCGCGGTAGAAGCGCAGCACGTCGGTGGTGTAGTCGGCGGCCCAGAAAACGGGTCCGGCAGTCACGGTCGGGCCGATGGGGTGCAGCGCGAACCGGAACGTGGTGACGACGCCGAAGTTGCCGCCGCCGCCTCGCAGCGCCCAGAACAACTCGGGGTGGTCGTCGGCGGACGCCCGCAGGACGGTGCCCTCGGCGGTGACCACCTCGGCGGCCAGCAGGTTGTCGACGGCGAGCCCGTAGGTGCGCATGAGGAAGCCGATGCCGCCGCCGAGGGTGAGCCCGGCGACACCGGTGTGGCCGACGATGCCGCCGGTGGTGGCCAGACCGTGCACTTGCGTCTCGCGGTCGACGTCGCCCCACAGGGCACCGCCCTGCACCCGGGCGGTGCGGTCGGCGGGGTCGACCGATACGGCCCGCATCGCCGAGAGGTCGATGACGATCCCGTCGTCGCACACCGCGGTGCCGGCCACGTTGTGGCCCCCGCCCCGAACGGCGATCTCCAGGTCGTGGTCGCGGGCGTAGCGCACGGCTGCGGCCGCGTCGGCGGTCCCGCTGCATCGGGCGATCAGCCGGGGGCGCCGGTCGACGGCGCCGTTCCACACGGCACGGGCGGTGTCGTAGTCGGCGTGGTCAACGGTGATCAGCCGGCCCCGGAACCCGTCGATCTCCATGGTGATGGCCTCCTCTCTCAGGTATGGGCGATGTGCCCGGTGGTCGGTGTCGTCACCTACTCGTGTCCCGTACGTCCATCGCACCACTCGGTGTCGCGGCCGTGAAGTCAGGAATCTGGACCTCGCGGCCGGAGGCGGGCGGTGGGACACTGGCCTCGTGCGGACCTACAGGCAGTACTGCCCCATCGCCCGCGGCGCCGAGGTCTTCGCCGAGCGCTGGACGCCGCTGATCATCCGCAACCTGCACCTCGGATGCGGTAGCTTCAGCGAGATCCTGGAAGGCGCCCCGGGGCTCTCCCGCACGCTGCTCTCGCAGCGGCTCAGGCAACTCGAACGGCTGGGCATCGTCGAGTCGGCGGCCAAGCCCGGTGGACGGGGGCGCCACTACGGGCTCACGCCTGCGGGTCACGACCTGTTCGCGGTCTGTGTGTCGCTCGGCGAGTGGGGTGCCCGCTGGCTCGACATCGCCCCCGAGCACCTCGATCCCTTCGTGGCGCTGTGGTCGATGTGCAACATGCTCCGCCGGGAGCGGCTCCCGGACCGGCGCGTCGTCATCCGCTTCGACTTCACCGGCCGCCGGCCCCACGAGCGGTTCTGGCTGCTGATCGAGCACGCGGACACCGAGATCTGCAAGACGTACCCGGGCCTCGACGAGGACCTCTACATCACCGCGGAAGCCGAAGCCTTCGTCAAGTGGCACGCCGGCCAGCTCAGCTGGGCCGAGGCCACCGGCGACCGCCGCATCCAACTCCACGGCCCCTCCTGGCTCATACGAGCCTTCCCCACGTGGAACGCCCGCAGCGCCTTCGCCCACATCAAGCCCGTCTCACGGGCCGCGGCGAGCTCGGCGGCCTCTCCTGCCGGTACAGCCGGTCCCCGCACCGGTCGCAGTGCACCACCCCCAGCCACGGCGCAGCCCCGTTCGAGCGCTCTCTGGTCACCGACCGCTCGTCCATCGCCGCCTGGATCGCCGCCCACTCCTCCTCCGAGAACAGCGGCTTGGCCATCCGAATCGGCAGGCCCTTCGCGTCACGGGCCAACTTTCGGGCCTTGACCAAGCGGCCGACCAGCTTGAACCCCATCGTCGCCGGCGAGCGCAGGATCTTGCCGACGCTGGAGGCATTCCAGTGGTTCGACGGCGCCGTCTTGCGCTTGCTCGAATACGTCTCCCATGGTTCTTCCGCACATGGGTCGCGGGCGTGTCGAAGCCGGCCCCCTCCAGGGCCGTGGCAATCATCCACTGACTCTGCCCCTCCAAAAGCAGCTTGCCCATGTACCGGCCACCCGGGCCTTGATCCGCTTGAGCTCCATCTCCGCGAAGATCGACGCCAGCATCAGGAACACCTTCGCCAGCTCATTCCCGAACGACGACTCACGGCCCTTGCGGTAATCCAGCGTGATCCCGTCGTCGGTGAAGACCAGGACCTTGTGGTTCTCCTCCGCCCAGTGCGCCACATCCGCGCAGTCCTTCGCCGACCGGAACGCCCGGTCCACCTTCGCCCACACCAACGCGTCCCACTCACCCTGCCGATCGGTCAGCCACGGCCCCAGATCCGGCCGCTTCCACGGCGTGACCTCAGCAGAGACGTCCAGGTCCTCGAACGACCCGACGATCTCCCACTCCTTCGACAACGCATGCCGCACAGCCGACTCCGCCTGCACCAGGTGCGACACCTTCCCGTCCTGCCCGTGCGTGTCGGAAACACGCGAACCAACCACCGCCCGAACCGGCACCACAGTCGTCATACCGCCCACGGACAGCACCCTCCCCCCAGGCCGGCAGACGCATCCGAACCACCCCACTCGAACGGGTGGACCCTTCTGGAAAACGGGTCGTTCCGCTGGCGCATCGACTACCAGCTCGCCACCCCGGGCCTCGCCGCCCGCGCCACCGAGGCCTTCGTCGAACGCGCCGCCACCCACGCCGAACGCTGGTCCGACCACGCCCCGGTGACCGTCCACTACGACGACAAGATCTGACTCGGCCCGGACCCACCGGCGCACGCCTGGCCCACCTGCTCGTGTCCCCCGGCAGTACCTGCTTCGACAGCGGAGGCCGGTCGTACGCGCCCCGCTGGGCAGGTCAGCTGCCGTCCGGCGCCGGCCAGGTCAGGCGGTCGAGGTCGCCCAGCCGAAGGTCGTCCGCCGCATACTGATCGCCGCTGAGGATGTCGTGCGGTGCACCGGCGATGGCGTCCAGGACGCTGGCCAGCCGATCAGCGACCGACCTCGCATCGTGGGAGTACTCAGGTTCAGGGAACCAGGCTGTCATGGCGTTCATGGTGCTCCGGATGAGCCCGTGATGCCCGGTGGAGCGGAGCACGGGGGCCGTTCGGGTGATGGTCCCCGGGCCTTCTCGGCGCCGGTGGTGCGGTGGGATTCGGCGGCCCCTGGGCCGTCACCGCGGCGCCGCTTCATGCCCGTCACCCTCCTGGTAACTCCGGCGCGCACGACAGCCCGTCCTCCCCGAGGCTGGCATGGAACGTGACCCCTCGAGAGGCGGAGCCCGATGCGGCTGTCGGTCGATCTCAACCGCTGCCAGGGATACGCGCAGTGCGCGTTCCTGGCCCCGGACGTCTTCACCATGCACGGCGACGAGGCTCTTCTCTACAGCCCGTACGCCGACCCGGAGCAGAGGGAGAGGGTGGAGCGCGCCGCTGCGGCGTGTCCCGTCCAGGCGATCCGCATGGACGACCGGGACGACGCGGCTCCCGCCGGGGCCCGGGAGGGTGAGTCCGGTGCACGGTGACGGATACCTCGACCGGCTCAGGCGCGAGGGCCGGATCGTGATCGTCGGCGCGTCCCTGGCCGGGCTGCGCGGGGCGGAGACCCTGCGGGAGAAGGGCTTCACCGGCTCCCTCACGCTGATCGGCGACGAGCCCCACGAGTCGTACGACCGGCCGCCGCTGTCCAAGCAGGTGCTGCTCGGCAAGGCGGCCGCCGAGGAGACCGAGCTGCCCCGCCGCCGGGATCTGAACGCCGACTGGCGGCTCGGCTGCGCGGCCACCGGCCTGGACATGGCCGGCCGGCGGGTGAAGCTCGCCGACGGCGACGAGGTCGAGTTCGACCGGCTGCTGATCGCGACCGGCGTGCGGGCCCGTCGGTGGCCGCACGAGACCGAGGCCGCGCTCGACGGCGTGTTCGTCCTGCATACCCGTGACGACGCGGCACGACTGCACCGTCGGCTGGAGGCGGGTCCCCGCCGGGTGCTCGTGATCGGCGCCGGCTTCACGGGCTCGGAGATCGCCTCCGCCTGCCGCGAGCGGGGCATCCCCGTGACCGTCGCCGAACGCGGCGCCGCCCCCTTGGTGGGTGCTCTCGGCGGGGTGATCGGCGAGGTGGCCGCGCAGATGCATCGCGACCACGGGGTGGACCTGCGCTGCGGCGTCATGGTGACGGCCCTGGAGGGCGATGCGGCCGGCCGGGTGCGGGCCGCCCACCTGTCCGACGGCGCCGAGATCGAGGCCGACGTGGTGGTCGTCTCGCTCGGCGCCGTCCGCAACACGGAGTGGCTGGCCGGCTCGGGGCTCGGCGCGGGGCCCCGCGGTATCGCCTGCGACGCCGGCTGCCGGGCGTTCGACATCCGCGGCATCGTCACCGACGACGTGTTCGTGGCCGGGGACGTGGCCCGGTCCCCGCACGCGCTGTTCGGCTATCAGTTCCTGTCCCTGGAACACTGGGGCAACGCCGTCGCCCAGGCCGAGGTCGCCGCGCACAACATGATCAGCGCCGGTCCGGACCGCATCCCGCACCTGTGGGTTCCGGCCTTCTGGTCCTCCCAGTTCGGAGTGAACATCAAGTCCGTGGGCGTGCCGTCCATGGGCACGGAGCTCCTCGTGGCCCAGGGGTCGCTCGCCGACCGCCGGTTCAGCGCCGTCTACGGGTACCAGGGGCGGGTCATCGGCGCGGTCACCTTCGACCACGCCCGCTGGCTCGAGTTCTACCAGCGGCTGATCGAGTCGACCGCGCCGTTCCCGCCGGAGTTCCCCACCATGGACCGGCGCCCCGAGGGGCGCAGCCCCGTTCCGGCCGAGTTCCCGGACCCGTCCGTGCCCACACACGGCCCGACGGTCACTGTCAGCGGCTACTCGCCTGCCGACCAGCGGCTCACGTTCACCCCCGCCCGGCCGTGACGAATCGGCGCCCGCGCATCCAAGGACCCGTCATGACACACGCCTCGCTGATGCAGCAGATCACCGACTACGCCAACCGCGCCGACCCGTATCCCCTCTACGCGGAACTGCGCAGGAATCCGGTCCACCGGGACGAGACGGGCACCTACGTGGTCAGCACGTACCACGACATCGTGAACCTCCTCCACGACCCGCGGATCAGCTCCGACCCCCACAACCGGACGGTGCCGGACCCCGGACTGTCCCAGGAGGAGGGCGACGGGGTCCTGCCGCCGACCTTCCTGAAGCTCGACCCGCCCGAGCACGACCGGCTCCGGGCGATCACCAACCGCCCCTTCGGACCTCCCCACACCCCCCGGCGCATCGACGGTATGCAGGGCGAGCTGCGGACCATCGTCACGGACCTCATCAACGGCCTGGACGGCGACAGCATCGACCTGGTGGACCGGTTCTCCTACCCCTTCCCGGTCACCGTGATCTGCCGTCTCCTCGGCATTCCGCGTGAGGACGAGGCCAAGTTCCACGGTTGGGCCGACACCGTCGTCAGCAGTCTCGACCCGCAGCACGGCCAGGACACCACCGAGCGGGACCGCGCGGCCCAGGACGCCCGGATGCAGCTCGGCATGTACCTGAACGGTCTGATCGAGGACCGCCGCAAGTCGCCCGGCGACGACATGCTCTCCCAACTCATCGCCGGCCACGGCACCGAGAACGCCATGACCAGCATGGAGGTGCTCAGCACCGCCGCCCTGCTGCTCGTCGCCGGCCACGAGACGACGGTCAACCTCATCAGCAACGGCATGCTCACCCTGCTGCGCCACCCGGACGTCCTCGATCGGCTCCGCGACGACCCTCGCCTGGCCGTGCCGATCGTCGAGGAACTCCTGCGGTACGAGCCTCCCGTGCAGATGCTGCCGAACCGCACCCCCATCGCCGACATCGAGGTCCACGGCGTTGCCATCCCCAAGGGCGCCACGCTCTGCCTGGCCCTGGCGGCCGGCAACCGCGACCCCCAGCGCTTCGAGGAGCCGGAGCGGTTCGACCCGGACCGCAAGGACGTCCAACACCTCGGGCTCGGCAGCGGAATCCACAGCTGCTTCGGCGCGCCGCTCGCCCGGCTGGAGGCCCAGATCGCCCTCGCCGAACTCGCCCGCCGACTGGAGCGGCCACGGCTCGTGGAGGACCCCCCGCCCTACCGCCAGAACGCCGTACTGCGCGGGCCCCGCCATCTGGCCATCGCGATCGACGGGGTCCGGCCCTGACCCACCACGGATCGGCCGGCTTCCCCCGAGCAGCCGTCAGGCCGCCCCGCGCCGGCCTCCCCGCCCGCGTCACCGGGGCCTTCGTCGAACGCGCCGCCACCTACGCCGAACGCTGGTCCGAGCACGCCCCGGTCACCGCGGTGTACGACAGCAAGTCCTGACCCGACGGCGAGCGGCCCGGCCGCACGGTCACGGCGCTGCCTCCGGGCACGTCGTGGACCGCGCTCATGACGCGGACGCCCCGGTCGGTGGCTCGGGGCCGAACCTGGATCACCCTGGTATACACCGGGTATGCCCAATCCACGGCCTTCGCCGTCCGCCACGCCTTCCGGACCTCGGCGGCTGTCGACGACGGGCGTCGCGCAGGTGCTGTCCCCGCGGGGCGCTCTCGTACTGACCCCGGTGGACGGCGCGCTGGGGTTCGCCGTCCGGGCGGCACTGGCGATGGCCCTGCCTGCCCTGCCGATCGCGCTGGCCGGGCATCCGAAGCTGGCCGTCTACGCCATGCTGGGGGCTTTCACGACGACGTTCGGGCGCAATCTGCCCTACCGGCGGCGCGTGTGGGTGCTGGCCCTGGTGGCCGTGGCCATGACGGCGGCGGTCGGTTGCGGGTCGGCCCTCGCCGTCTGGGCCGCTCCCCGGTCCGGCGGCTGGGGCGCCGTCGTGGTCGTCGCCGCCACGGCGGTCGTCGCGGGGACGGCGAAGTTCGTCTGTGACGCCGCGCGGCTGAGCGGTCTGGGCGCCGTGCTGCTCCTGTTCTCGTTCGCGGTCGCCGCGAACGGCGCCCCCACCGGCACGGACGTCCCCCTGCAGACCGCGGTCGCCGCTGCGGGTGCGGCCTCGGCGTGGGCGCTGTCCCTCACCGGTTGGCTGTGGCACCCCGAGCGGCCGCAGCGCCTGGTGGTCGCCGCCGCCCTGCGCGCGCTCGCCGAGCTGATGGAGACCGGTCCGGGCGCCCCGGCCCACGCCCACGCACGCGCACGACACGGGGCGACTGCCGCGGTACTGCGCGCGTACGGCGCGCTGGGGGTGCACCCGCCGACGGCCGGGGAGCGGGGTGCGCGCGGCGGGGTGTGCCTGCGTCTGACGGACCTGTCCTGGTCGCTGCTGATCCGCTCGGCGCGCCGGCCGCCGGGCGACCCGGCGGCGCTGTCCCGGCGTCTGCGATCGCAGGTCCGTCTGCTGGTCGACGGGCGCCGCAGGTCGCCGGTGCTCCTGGCCGAGCTGTCGGTGGCCTCGACGACGGCCTCGGCGACAGCCGCGACGGGCGGGGCCGGCCGCGGCGTGCGGGTTCCCCCGTCCCCCTTCGAGAGCACCAGCCGTCGCGCGGCGGAACTCCTGGGCGGTCGGGGGTCCGAGCGCACCCGTCGCCTGGCCGTCTTCGCCGTCCCGGCACTGCGGATGACGCTCGGCACCGGTGCGGCCGGCGCGCTGGCCCTGGCACTGGGCCTCGGCCACGGCTACTGGGCGGCGATCTCGGCGGCCGCCGTGCTCCACTCCGTCAGCGTCCGCACCACCACCCAGCGGGCCGTGCAGCGGACGGTGGGCACGCTCGCCGGTCTGCTGATCGCCGTCGCGGTGCTGGCGGCGGGGCCGGGACCGACGGTCCTCGCGGTGGTGATCGTGGTGTTGGAGTTCCTGCTGGAGTACTTCGTCGTGCGCAACTACGCGCTGGGGGTCGTCTTCGTGACGCCGCTGGCGCTGCTGATGAGCGAGCTGACTGCGCCGGTCTCCACCGGGGAACTGGTCCTGGACCGCGCGCTGGGCAGTCTGCTGGGCATCGGCGTCGGTCTGTTGTGCGCGCTGCTGGTGGTCCACGACCGGGCCGCCGTACGAGTGGACCGGGCGCTCGCCGCCTGCACCGGGGCAGCCGACGCGACCGAACGGGTACTGGGGGAACGGGCCGGCCCCGGCCCTGCCCTACAGAACGTCCAAGTACGGCTGGCGGCCGCCGTGGTGGAGCTGCGCGAGGCCGACGACGCGGCGGCGGGCGAGCTGTGGGAGGCGGGCGTCGACCCGGCCGTGCTGGCCGCCGAGGAGGAGCGCGCCTACCTGCTGCTGGACCGTCTCCTCCACGGCGGCTGAGCCGACGCCTTCCCCGCGCAACCGTCCGTCACGCCGACCGGGCGGGCTCCGCACGGTCCGGCAGCACGGAGATCGCCCCGGAGCGGACCACGGTCACCTTGAGGTGCTTCATGATCGGCTGGTCGCTCTGCGTGCTGTAGTCGCCGATCGCGCAGAGCACGTTCATCTCCGGCATGTAGCCCGCCGCGCAGCCGCGCGGGATGTCGTAGGGCACCGCGAGGTAGCCGTGGACGGAGCGGGTGGAGCCGTCGCGGGCGGTGGCGGTGATGTCGACGGGGTCGAACTCGGTGATGCCGCGCTCACGCAGGTCGTCGGGGTTCATGAAGACCAGGGTGCGCAGGTTCTTGATGCCGCGGTAGCGGTCGTTGTCGGAGTAGATCGTGGTGTTCCACTGGTCGTGGCTGCGCATCGTGCCGAGCGCGAGCGTGCCGGGGGCGGGGACGATGTCGGGCAGCGGCGCGGCGGAGAACTCGGCGCGCCCGGACGGGGTGAGGAAGACCAGTTCGCGGGCGGGCTGCTTGATGCGGAAGCCCAGCGGCAGCCGGACCCGCCGGTTGAAGTCCTCGAAGCCGTCGAGCACTTGGGCCATGGTGTCGCGGATCCGGTCGTAGTCCTCCACGTACCACTCCCACGGTGTGTCGCTGTCCGGCAGCGCGGCGCGCGCCAGGCCCGCGATGACGGCCGGCTCGGAGAGCAGGTGCGGGGAGGCGGGCCGCTTCATGCCGCGGGACAGGTGCACCATGCTCATCGAGTCCTCGACCGAGGTGCTCTGCTCGCCCGCGCGCTGCACGTCCTTCTCGGTGCGGCCGAGGCAGGGCAGGATCAGCGCCCGGCGGCCGTGCACGAGGTGACTGCGGTTCAGCTTGGTGCTGACGTGCACGGTCAGCTCGCAGTTGCGCAGACCCGCGTAGGTGTAGGGGGTGTCGGGCGCGGCGAGGGCGAAGTTCCCGCCCATGCCGACGAAGACCTTGATCTCGCCGCGGTGCATGGCCTCGATCGTCGCGACGGTGTCCTTGCCGTGCGCACGCGGCGAGTCGATCCCGCAAGCCTCGTCGAGCCGCGCCAGGAACGCCTCGGTGGGCCGGTGGTCGATGCCGCAGGTGCGGTTGCCCTGGACGTTGCTGTGCCCGCGCACCGGTGAGGGTCCGGCCCCCTCGCGGCCCAGGTTGCCGCGCAGGAGCAGCAGGTTGACGATCTCGCGGACGGTGTCGACGCCGTGCTCGTGCTGGGTGACGCCCAGGCACCAGCTGACGATGCTGCGGTCCGCGTCCCGGTAGACCTGGGCGGCCTTCAGGATCTGTGCGCGGTCCACACCGGACTGGTGCTCGATCTCCTCCCACGGCGTCGCCTCGCACACCGCCCGGTACTCGTCGAAGCCGCTGGTGTACCGGTCGACGAAGAGCTGGTCCAGCGCCTTGGGGTCGTGCCGGGACTGCTCCAGGATCGCCTTGGCCATGCCGCGCAGCAGGGCCATGTCGCCGCCGATCCGTGGCTGGATGTTCAGCGTGCTGGTCCGCGTCGACTTGTTCAGCGCCATGTCGAGGAAGTCGTGCGGGATGATGGTGCGCCGGGCGGCGGCCTCGACCAGCGGGTTGATGTGGACGATCTGTGCGCCGCGCTTGTGGGCCTCGGCGAGCGCGGTGAGCATCCGGGGCGCGTTGGAGGCGGCGTTGACGCCGAGGATGAACAGTGCGTCCGTGGTCTCCCAGTCCTTGAGGTCCACGGTGCCCTTGCCGGTGCCGAGCGAGGCCTGCAGGGCGCGGCCGCTGGCCTCGTGGCACATGTTGGAGCAGTCGGGCAGGTTGTTGGTGC
Organism: Kitasatospora sp. NPDC048365; assembly: GCF_043200835.1. NCBI lineage: Bacteria > Bacillati > Actinomycetota > Actinomycetes > Kitasatosporales > Streptomycetaceae > Kitasatospora > Kitasatospora sp. NPDC048365. The sequence goes on along the minus strand of NZ_JBICYJ010000017.1, from coordinate 148,502 downwards.
CGAGCTCGCGGGCCATGAGCTGGTAGAGGAAGGTGGCCTCGTTGCCCAGGCGGCCGGAGGTGTAGAAGGCGGCCTGGTTCGGGTCGTCCAGCTCCCGGAGGCTCCGGCCCACGAGCTCGAAGGCGTCCTTCCAGCTGATCGGGACGTAGTGGTCGCTCGCCGGGTCGTAGACCATGGGCTCGGTCAGCCGGCCCTGGTCCTCCAGCGCGAATTCGCTCCACCCGTCCAGCTGCGTCACCGAGTGGGCGGCGAAGAACGCGCGGTCCACGCGTTTGCGGGTCATCTCCCAGGTGACGTGCTTGATGCCGTTCTCGCAGAGGTCGAGCTTGAGCCCCTTGATGTCGTCCGGCCAGGCGCACCCGGGACAGTCGAAGCCGCCGTTCTCGTGGTTCATCTTCATGATCGCGCGCGGCCCGTCGACGTACTCGCCCTCGCGCATCAGGAACCTCGTGACGCTCTTCGCCGCGCCCCAGCCGGCAGCCGGGTGGTGGTAGGCGTGGAACTCCGGTCGCTCCGCGGGAACGGCCCCCACGCTCGGCTCCGGCTCCTGACCGGCGCCGGCACGTGCGGGCTGGGCCTTCGGATTCTCGGAACTGTTCACGACCATCACCTTCCGCCGTTCAGGGCCGGTGCCGGCCCCCGCAGACTGCGTCGTCCTGGCTGCCAGGCTATTCCCGTCGATCACCGGCAGCCACGCGGCGCCGACGGGTCCGGACCCGGCCGGTCAGGCCGGTACCGCCCTGCTGAAGTGGGCGTAGACGACCACGCTTCCCTGGTAGCCGGTGCCCTTGGTGTAGGTGCCGCCGCAGGTGATCAGGCGCAGTTGGGGCCGGTCCGCGTCGCCGTACACCTGGTCGCCGGGCACGGCGTCCTTCGGGTAGACCTCGACGGCGTCGACGGTGAACTCGGCGGTGCTCCGGTCGGCCCGGACGATGGCGACGGTGTCGCCCCGGTGCAGGACGCCCAGGCCGTAGAAGACGGCCGGGCCTCCGGCCGTGTCCACGTGGCCGTCGATGACCGCGTTTCCGACGGTGCCCGGGGCCGCGCTCTGCCGGTACCAGCCGGCGAGGTTCCGGTCGTCCGCCGACGGTGCCGGCAGGTTCCCGGCCGCGTCCACTTCGACCTCGGTGACCGGCGCGTCGACGCCGATGCTCGGGATGCGGATGCGGACGGGCTTCGAGAACCCCATCCCGACCGCGGCGGGTGCCGTCGCGGCCGGCTCCCGGGACGTGCCGGCCGACGCGCTCGGCCAGGCGTCCGCCGCGGCCGGCCGCGGCGGAGCCGAGGTCCGGGTACCGGCGCGGATCAGCCCGGCCCCGCTGCCGACGACGGCGACCGCCACGACGAGCGCGACGTGCGTCCCGAGCCGCCCGCGCCCGGTCCGACCGGCCGACGGCGCTCCCCCGAGCAGCGCACGCCGGCCGGACCGTTGCCCGATCCTTCGCGTCACGCCCTGCTGCCGGCCGAACGGCGGCGCAGCACGACGACGCCGCCCGCCAGTCCGACCGCGACCAGCGCGCCACCGGCCGCGGTGGCCGCGGTGTTCACCCCCGTCACCGAACCGCCGGTGCCGGCCAGCGAGGACTTCGGCACGAAGGCGGTGGTGGTGGGAACCTCGTCCGCGGGGCAGCTGACCACCGCGTGGGCTCCCTGGAAACTCACCTTCACCGACTCGTCGGCCAGGGTCTCGAACTGGGCGCCGGCCGGCGTGGTGAACTTCGTGCCGGGGCCGTCGGTGCTGAGGATCTTGCCGCCCTCGGTGATGGCCACCACGACCTTGCCGACGCCTTCGCAGGCGACGATGTCCCCGCTCTTGACCACGAGACTGCCGCCCTCGGTGCGGCCCGAGAAGGGGGAGGACGAGCCGTCGGCGTACGCGGGGCCCGCGAGCGTGGCCGTCGCGCCGAGCATCCCGGTCGCGATCGCCGCGGCCGCGCAGGCCGCCCTACTGATCCGAGCTGACATTGGTGCTCCTCGTACATGGCAGGACCGGCGGAACCTCCGCCGTCCAGTGCACGACGGTCCCCCAATCCATCGGCTGGTAAGACCGCCAAACGGGCGCTCCCGAGGATGCACCAGGTCAGCGGACCGACCGGTCACCCGACCTGCTCAACCCCACCGGGGCGCGGGCGGCGTCGGCCGCGCCTCGCGGGCGGGCGGGCCGCCGCGGGGTAGCGTGCCGGAAAGCGTCCGCGCGGAAGTGAGTGCCCCGCATGTCGAACCTGCTCGGCCGCCACCGTGCGGTCATGCCGTCGTGGCTGTCGCTCTACTACGAGCAGCCGATCGAGATCGTGAGCGGGCGGGGCCGCCGCGTCACGGACTCCGAGGGCCGCACGTACCTCGACTTCTTCGCCGGGATCCTCACCAGCATGCTCGGCTACGACGTGCCCGAGGTCCGCGAGGCCGTGGAGCGGCAGCTGCGCACCGGGGTGGCGCACACCTCCACGCTGTACCTGATCCGCTCCCAGGTGGAGTTGGCCGAGCGGATCGCCGGGCTGTCGGGCATCGCGGACGCCAAGGTGTTCTTCACCAACTCCGGGACGGAGGCCAACGAGACCGCGCTGCTGCTGGCCACCAACGCGCGCCGCTCCGACCAGGTGCTCGCCCTGCGCAACAGCTACCACGGGCGCTCGTACGGGGCGATGGCCGTCACCGGCAACCGGGGCTGGAAGAACTCCTCGCTGTCGCCCGTCAACGTGCACTACCTGCACGGCACCGACCGCGACCGCTTCCCGCACCTGTCGGACGAGGAGTTCCTGGCCTTCTGCGCGGACGACCTGCGGCAGGTCCTCGCCACGGCCACCGCCACCGACGTGGCGTGTCTGATCGCGGAGCCGGTCCAGGGGGTGGGCGGCTTCACCGCCGCGCCCGACGGGCTCCTCGCGCGGTACCGGGAGATCCTCGACGAGCACGGGATCCTGCTGGTCTCCGACGAGGTGCAGACCGGTTGGGGCCGTACCGGCGAGCACTTCTGGGGCTTCCAGGCGCACGGCGTGACCCCCGACGTCCTCACCTTCGCGAAGGGCCTCGGGAACGGCTTCGCGATCGGCGGCGTCGTCGCGGACGGCGCGCTGATGGACGCCCTCCCGGCCAACGGCATCTCCACCTTCGGCGGCAACCCGATCGCGACGGCCGCCGCGAGGGCGACCCTCGACTACCTGCTCGCGCACGACCTGCAGGCCAACGCGCGCCGGCTCGGCCGCCTGCTGATCGACGGCCTGCGGACCGCCGTCGAGGGGCTCCCGGTGGTGGGCGAGGTCCGCGGCAGGGGGCTGATGTTCGCCGTCGACCTGGTGGACCCGGACGGCGGGGCGCCGAGCCCGGCGCTGGCCGCCCGGGTACTGGAGGAGGCGCGGCAACGCGGCCTGCTCATCGGCAAGGGCGGGCTGCACGGCAACACCCTGCGGATGGCTCCCCCGCTGACCCTCACCGAGGACGAGGCGACGGAGGGGCTCGGCATCCTCGTCGACTCCCTCACGGCCGTCGGCTGAGACTCCCCCGCCGTCTCCCCGGACGCTACGCCCGGCCCACCGTGCCCGGACGGGCCTGGGCAGGGAGCTTGCCCGCCCTGGCCAGCGCCCACTGGAGCAGCACGACGGCCAGGGCCACCCCGACCGCCGCAGCGTTGCCCAGGGCGCCCGCCGACCCGCTGCGCAGCGCCGCCGAGAACGGCACGGCCAGCACCAGCACCGCGACCGCCGGGCCGGCCGCGTACCAGGCGGCGAACACCAGCGGCCCGGTGCTCCCGCCGGCCCCCTGCGAGCGGTACAGCAGGTCGCGGCGGGCCGCCCCGCGGCAGGCGTTCACCAACCCGGCCGCGACCAGGGCCGGCACGGCGAGGGGCGCGACCCAGGCCGCCGCCCCTCCCCCGGACGCGAGCACCACCACCGACCCCGCCGCCGCCAGGACCAGGCCGAGCACGGTGGGCACCACCGCGTGACGCAGCATCAGACCGGCGAACGGGTACGGGGACCAGGACGCGCGGCGCACGTCGTCGGTCTCGATCCGGGCGGGCTCCAGCAGCTGGGCGACGGCCAGATAGCCGAAGATCAGGGCGATCGCCGTGACACCCCAGGAGACCGGGCCCCGGGTGCCGTGCGCCAGCACCGCGCAGAGCACGGCCGGGACGGTCAGCAGCACCGCGCGCCCGAGCCGCGCCGGTGCGCGGAGCAGCGAGAGGGCGTCCCGCCAGTACACGACCAGCCAGGCCTGCCGGGGCACCGGCAGCCGGACCCGCAGTCGGCGGCCGCTGCCGGACGCGCCGGCCACGGCCAGCCGAGCGGCCCGCAGTTCGACCGTCCGCAGCGCGGCCAGCACCCCCGCCGCCGTCCGGGCCCGCTCCCGCAGCAGGGGCAGCGACACCCCGGCGACCGACCGGTCCGCGAACACCAGGCAGACCACCGTCGGCACCACCAGCAGGACGGCCGCAAAAGCACCGCCCGGAACGGCCGCGGGCGTCGGGGCCAGCGCGGCGATCCCCGCCCAACCCCACGGGCCCGACCACAGCTCCACCCGCTCCAGCCAGCGGACCGGGTGCCCCGCGACCGCCAGCGCGCACTGCACCGCGAGCAGCAGGACCAGCACCGTCACGTACGGGGTGACCCTGCGCACCCAGCGGGCAGCCGCCCGGCTGCGCTGCACCAGCAGCCCCGCGCAGACACCCAGCAGCGGCAGGCACGCCCCGCCGGCCAGGCACCAGCCGAGCGCCGCCGGCAGGCCGACCCGCACGGTCAGGCCCAGCGCCACCATGCCGCCGACCGCGATCAGCAGCCCGGGAAAGAGGGCCAGCCCGCAGGACAGCCAGAACCACGGCCGCAGCACCGGGCGGGGCCGGACCGGATGCGCCAGCAGCCAGTCGGTGGTGGCCCGCGGCGGCACCACCGGCCCCCGCCACAGCCCGTCGCGGACGGCCAGCAGCACGGTCGCCAGCCCGACCGCGGCGATGCCGCTGGGCAGGGCGGCCAGCAGCTCCGGGCCGTGCCCGGTGTAGTCGGCGCCCATCGACGCCTGCAGGAACAGGCCGAAACTCGGGATGCCGCCCCAGATCACCAGGATGAGCACGGTGCAGTAGAGCGCGAACGCGACCTGCTTGAACCGGTTGCGCCGGTGCGGTGCGCGCAGGGCGCGCAGCAGCGCGAGAGCCTCGTCGGTCCAGTCGTCGTCCGCCGTCCAGTCGTCCGCGTCCTCGGACACCGCTTCGGCCACCACCTCGACCCGGCTCACCGGGCACCCGCCGACGCGGCGTCGGCGAGGACCTCGGCGGGCGCACCCTGCCTGACGATCCGCCCCTCCTCCAGCACCACCACCCGGTCGGCGACCTCCAGGGCGAGGTCGGTGTGGTGGGTGACCAGCAGCACCGCCACCCCGTCGGCGAGCTCCGCCGTCAGCAACTCGGCGAGCCGCCGGCGCGCCTCCGGGTCGAGCCGCTGCTCGGGCTCGTCCAGCAGCAGCAGATCGCGCGGCCGGACCAGCGCGCACGCCAGCAGCAGGGCCTGCATCTGGCCCGACGAGAGCGCCGACGGCAGCGCGTCGGCCCGCTCGGTGAGCGCCCGCATCTCCAGCACCTGCGCGACCCAGTCCGCGGCATCCGCGACCCCGTGCGCGACGGCCACCAGCAGCAGGTGCTCACGCACCGTCAGGTCCGGGTAGCAGGCGACCGTGTCGCCGACCACCGCGACCCGGGCCCGGATCCGGGGGTCGTTCTCGTTCATCGCCAGACCGTCGAACCGCACCGTCCCCGTGGTCGGCAGGTCGCGGCCCGCCGCGACCCGCAGCAGGGTCGACTTCCCGGAGCCGTTGTGCCCGAGCAGCGCCACGCACTCACCCGCTGCCAGGTCGAGGTCGACGGGGTGCAGCACCTCCCGGTCGCCGTACGAGCGGCTCACCCCGGTCAGCTGCAGCAGGGCCCCGCGGACACGGGCGACGGGTGGAGTGGAGTTCCTGGCCATGCGGACAACGCCTCTCGACAAACACCTCGGCCAAGTCCGGCCCCGGGCGCTACAGTCTGCGCGACCGATCCGCGTTCGATCAAACCCTGCGAGGAACACACGTGAACGTCCGTCTGGCAGTGCACCTGATCGCGTCGATAGCGCTGGCACTGGCACTGGTCTTCACCGGGCTGGCGCTCGGCGGCCCCGGCCTGGGCCTGCTGGGCTTCGTCCTCTGGTTCCTGCTGGAGGCACTGATCAAGGCGCTGCTTCCGCAGTCCTTCCACCCCGGCGTCGAGGGCGCCCAGCCGACCTCGGCCGTGTACCGGGGCTGGGCGGCCAAGCTCGTCGCCGGCACCGCCCTGGGCCGGACCCGAACCGCGGAGGGCGACGCCGCCCGCCTCGCGGCCGGCACCCGGCTGTGCATGCTGTCCTTCGGCGTGCGCAACGGCAGCCAGACCCTCGGCTACCTGCTGCTCCAGCGCACCCCCGACGGCACGACGGCCCTCGCCTGGCGCGGCCGCGGCAAGGACACGGGCATCCACCCGATCGTCCCGCCCACCCCGACCTTCCACGCGGGCCAGAACCAGCAGAACGCCACCCAGGCCCGCCTCGGCTACCGCACGGCCCTGCGGTTCGGCCCGGACACCTACTGGCTCCGCGACCACGACGCCGCCCTCCTGAAGACCGTCCTCACCCCCTCGGCCGAGGCAACGACCTCGACCACCGCCTGAGCAACACCCGCGCGGGCCCCGGCGTCAGGGAGCGTGCTCCGAGTCCCGGCCCTCGGGGCTGTCCCTCGGAGGCCCGATCGCGGGCCGTGGCGGTTCCAGGCGGAGCGGCGTCCAGTCGATTGCGGTGACCTCGGCCACCGCGGCCTCGACCTTGGCCGGGAGCCGTCGAGCGACGAGCGGGCTCCGGACGCGGTGCCACCACCGGAAGTCCGCCACCTGGCGGATCGCGGCCCTGGCCCGCTCGATCAGCGGGTCGAGGGTTTCGGCTTGGCGGGCGATGTCCTCCGCCAGTTCCGCCCGGTACGGCTCGAGCGTGGGATCGTCGACCAGGGCCATCCGCCACAGTCTCAGGGCCGAGAACTGGACCCAGGACCGGGACGACTCCTCGAGCGCTGCCCGGGCGGCGACGATCGCGTCGACCGCGCCGGTCAGACTCCGTTCACGATCACGCAGGGTCTGGTCGCGGGCGACTTCCTCAAGCGCCGAGATGGCGTCCCGGAGTTGTTCGACGTCGTGGAGCCGGTGCTTCCGGAGCAAGATCCCACTCGACTCGATCTGCCGCCAGTTCATGCCTGTGAGGGTTCCGGCGCTCCTCGCCGTCCGGTAGACCTCGGCGAGCTGGAGCTGGGCGGCGCGCGCCTCGGAATGCCACTCGCGGACCTGCTTCCGCTGGACGCTTCCGATCTGCTCGGAGACGGTCGTGAGCTGCTTCTCGATCCGATCGAGCTGAGCTTGGAGCGCCATCGCGGAGAGGGCGTTCGTCATGGCCGCCGCCGAGGCGAGGCTTCCGACCTCTCTGAGCCGCGTGACATGCTCGAACCGACCCTTGCCGTTCCGCACGACGGCGAGCACCTCGCCGGCACGGTCCTTGGCCATGCGGCCCGCGCGGACGGCAGCCGCCGTCTCCGGGTCGACCAGCATGAGGCGCCCAACCATCTGCTGGTACGTCTGCACCCCGTCCACGGCGGCCTTGGCGCGAGTGGCCCATGAGCCGAGCTGCGCCGGCGTCTCGACCACCGTGGTGCCGAACGCATCCAGGTGCTCGGGCGCACCGAACACGTACATCTCGTCGTCGCTGAAGCCCGGCACGACCAGGACCTGCGGGTCGGCAACGGGAGCAAGGGACGTCCGACGGCTCTCGTCGCCGAATGCCTTGACGAGGCCGCGCGGTCGCCGACGGAAGATCAGCAGGGTCGCCACCACGGCGCAGCCCGCGGCCGCCAGCGCGACCAGGGCCAGAGCAACAGCATCCGGCATGGGCAAGTCCTCGAACTCAGTACGGGGTCAGTAGCGGATCTCGACGGCACGCCCGTCGGAGTCCAGCTGGGGGACGACGGGAACGCTATCGCTTGCTCCCGTCGCAATGCGATGAGCGGACCAGGCAGCGGCTGCAGCGTCGAGGACGTCGTCGACCGGAACCGTGTCGGCCTCGCCGAGCGCGCCGGGGAGGTCGATGCCCGCATCGGCGAGCAGGCTCCGGCGGAGCATCTGGCCACGCCAGGTCTTCTTCGGGAAGAGCAGCGGCGTCCTGCCCGCCAGGGCGAGGAACGACACCTCGGGATGGACCTCGAAGACCCTCGCGGGATCGGCGGTCCAGCAGGCGCGGGCCTCCAGCAGCTTGTCCCGCAGGGCCCATGCCTGAGCGCTGAGCCCACTTCCGGTGAGCTGCCGACAGACCTCGGACGCGTCGGCGTGGGTGGCCTCCTTCCACGCGGCCTCCGGCGCCACCATGAACACACTGCTGCGGCGAGCACCGAGCAGGGCCTTCGCACCGTGGTCCGCATCCCGCCACTTCTCGCCCATGAGTCCCAGCGGCATGTCCACCGCGACGACCCGGGCCTGCGGGGTCCGGGCGATCAGGGTTTCCAGCCTGACGTCCACGACACTGCCCGCGTAGCGGCCGTCCACCAGCCGGATGCCCACCCAGCCCAGCTTGCCGCAGGCATCGACGCCGACGATCTCCATCAGGACTCCTCTCGTCAGTACGGCCGGCCGGTGATCACGTCCCGTGCCGGTTGACCGCTCCGTCCACCGTCACCTCGTAGACGGTGATGCCCAGCCTGGCACGGACGGGTTCCGGAACGCGAAGTGCGGCTCGGACAGCGGACGTTGGGACGACGATGGCGTACCGCACGCCCGCATCCGGTGCCGTCATCCGGCGCAGCAGTTGCCCGTAGGCGATGTCGGCGCCGATGCCGGGGTCGCTCGTGTGCCCTTTGGCTTCGGCGATGACGCGTTCGCCGTTGCGTACGGCTTCGAGGTCGGCGTGCGGGTCGGTGGGCGGCACGATCGTCCAGCCGGCTCCGGTGAGCCAGGTGCGGAACACGTCGACCACCCGGTCCTCGTCGCTGTGCCAGACCTGGAGCACGGGCGCGAGAAGCGCGCCGATCGCCGCCAGGTCCGCCGGCCGGTTCCGGCGGTGCAGGCGGCCCCAGTCGTCGGCGTCGAGGTCGTCGGGGCGGATGACCGCCAGCCGGAGCTTGTGGGCCCGGACGGCCGGCTCGTCGTGCTGGCGCTCGCGGTACTCCACCACCAGCTTGTGCTGCCGCCAGTACCCGTCGACCGGCAGGCGGGCCCGGCGTCCGTCGGGGCCCGGGTCGCCGCGCAGCCAGTCGAAGCGGTGTTGCCGCAGCGCGGCTTCACCGAGGTGCTCGTCGCAGAGGTCGAGGACGTACGCCTCGTCGCTGTCGGTTCTCCCGCCCATGGCACGGCATCCTCGCACGCCTCGCTGACTCCGCGTCAGGGGCCGACGCCCCCGGGTCAGGCGGGGTAGCGGATGGAGCCGAGGGGTGGGCAGGGGACGAGGGTGGTGTCGGCGCCGGGGCGGGGGACGTAGGCGCGGGCCTGGGCGGCCTGCCAGTTGCGGGTGTCGAGGTCGTCGGCGTGCCAGGCGTCGTAGCGGGCGCGGGGGTGGTCCCAGCCGCCGTCGATGAGGTGGAGGCTGGTGTTGCCGGCGCTGCGCTGGAACTCCGCCTTCATGACGGCCTGTTGGAGTGCGGTCTGGGTGGCGGCGAGCTCGAGGCGGGTGGCCAGGACGCCGGCGGTGTGGGGTTCGTGGGTGGGGAGGGGGGCCTTCGGGAGGGAGGAGACGCCGCTGTCGAGGCGGCCGATGTTGTCGACGGCCATGTCCTGGGCGGCGCGTGCCATGGTCTGCATCTCGTGGTGCAGCCAGTAGAACTCGTCGAGGTCGGCCTGGGTGATCCGCATGCGCCGGTACAGGGCCTGGAAGCGGGGGTCGTGGTGGAGCGGTTGCACGTGGGCGGTGTGCAGTGCGACGCAGTCGTTGAATCCGGCTGTCACGGCGATGTCGAGGTGCTGGATCGCCAGGTCCGCCTGCCCGCGGACGAGGGCCAGGCCGGCGAGGGTGCCGTGGCTCGCGGCGGCGAGCCAGTCGGCGTCGGGGCCGAGTGCGGCGGCGAGCGGTATGACTTCCTGGATGCCCGCGGCGGCGGCGGTGCCCTGGCGGCCGGCGGGGCCGTGGGTCAGCAGCGTGACCAGCAGCTCGTGGTAGCTGCCGACCAGCGATTCGACGGTGGTGCGGGCCATGGATCTCCTCGGGTGCCGGGCGGGCCGTTTGAGCGGACTGGGCGTCAGTTGTGTGTGATCCCGGTGGAGATGACGGACGGGCGGGGCGGGTGGTTCCTGCTGCCGCGGTGCTACGGCACCAGGACCACGAGCACCGGGCCGGTGGCGAAGGTCATGGCGCTGCCGTCGGGCAGGGTGAAGGCGGTGCCCTCGGCGGGGTCGGGCCGGTTCCAGTGGGTGTTCCAGACCTTGCCGTCGCGCAGCACCTGGGCGTCGCCGGACCCGACGGTGCGGGTGAACACCTCGTTGTCGGGGTGTCCGGCGTTGAAGTCGGTGAACGCCCCGGGGACGATGCTGACGTGCTGGACGACGACGGTCGCGGTGCCGGTCCAGCCGTGGCGGCCGTCGACGGTGACGTCGTACGTGCTGCCGTTGTAGTGGGCTCCGATGGACGCGGCCGGCAGGCGCCAGGTCATGGCGGCGAGCGGGCTGCCGCCGTCCGGCGCGGGGCCGAAGACGAAGCCCGGGGAGCGGGCGGGCACGGACGGGTGTTCGGCGAGGATGCGGTGCGGGTCGACGAAGGTGGGGTCGACCCCGTTGTTGGTGAAGACGCCGGGGTCGGTGGCCGGGGTGATGTTCTGCAGGTCGGCGCGGGCGAGGAGCGGGAGGAGTCCGCTGATGGCGCCGCTGTAGGCGAAGTCGACGCGCCCGTACTGCTGGAGCAGCGGGATGTCGGTCTCCCGGGCGGAGCGGACGGGGCCGATCAGGGCGGGCAGGTGGTTGGCGTCGTACACGGCGAGGAACCGGGACTGGCCGCCCTCCACCTCGATCCAGTAGACGATGTCGGCCTGGGCGAGCCCCTGGTGGAGCGCCTGGACGTGCGCGCCGACGTTGTCGATCTTCACGGCGAGGACGTTGCCGGCCGTGTCGACGTTGTCGAGCGGGTTCCCGGACGGCGCGGACGGCTGCGCGGGCGGTTCGGGCGGGGCACCGGCGCACCCCAGGACGGTGGCGAGTGCGATGGCCGCCGCGAGGGGCAGGGCGATCCTGTGCGGGGTGCGGCGGCGGGCTGCCGATGCGTGGGCCGTGCTGCGGATGTTCACCGGTGCTCCCTCTCCGTCGGCGGAGCGGGGGTGGGTGTACGTCGGGTGGGTCCGGGCCGCCGACATCGCGGTTCTCACCCGTCATTGTCGAACACGACGGGCCGGCCCGGGTCGGTTCCCGATCCCGACGGCGAGGTGCGCGATCAAAGGTGCGATCAGTCGGTGTGCCGGCCGTCGCTGTCCGGGGGTGGCCAGGAGTGGTTGGCCTCGCCCGGGGCGAGGCGGTTCACCACCTCGGCGAGGGCGACGCAGGCCTGCTCGATGGTGCGCAGGGTGTTGTCGCGTTCGGTGGTGACGGCGGCGAGCAGCAGGCCGGTCAGGGCGGCGACGCCGTTGAGCGCCTGCAGGACGACCATGGTGGCGAGGATGCTGTGGCCGGCGAACGGGCCGGTGTGGTGGATGGCGGCGGGGACGGCGAAGACGGACACCACCAGGGCGCAGGGCGCGGCGCCGAGCAGCTGGAAGCGCAGCGCCGCCCACATCACCACCGGGAGGACCAGGAAGAGCAGGGAGAGCGGGCTGTGGGTCGCCACGACGACCACACCCCCGGTGATCACCAGGAGCGCGAGGGCCTCCGCCCAGCGGTGCAGCGGTACGTCGCGGGGCATCCGGGCGGCGTGCAGCGCGAGCAGCAGCGGTGCGACGACCAGCACGCCCATCGCGTCCCCGGTCCACCAGGCCGTCCAGGCCGGCCAGAACTGGTCGACGTCCAGCGCGTCGTCGGCCACCAGGACGAGGCAGGCGACGGTCGCGCTGATCACCGTGGAGGCGAGCGCCCCCAGGAAGACCAGGGCCACGCCGTCCCGCAGCCGGTCGAGCTCGACCCGGAAGTCCACCCGGGCGAGCAGCAGGGCGGCGACGACCGGGGCGAGCGTGCTGCCCGCCGCGATGCCGAAGGAGGCGGGGGTGAGGGCGCCGAATCCGGCGATGACCAGGAGGGCGCCGAGCGTGATCCCGGGCCACACCCGCAGGCCGAACAGCAGCAGGGCGGCCACGGCGACGCCGGTGGGAGGCCACAGCGGGGTGACGCGGATGCCGCCGACCTCGATCTGCGCGAGCAGGCCGAGCTTGCCTCCCGCCCAGTACACGAGCGCGACGCCGAGGATCGACAGGCCGGTGACCGCGACCGTCCGGGCCTTCGCGTTGCGCAGCACAGCAGCCATCAGACCGCACGCCGCCGCCCGGACCCGGCCGTGACACGCCCGCCGGACCCGCCGGACCCGCACGATCACCCTCCGGCGGCGGCGTCACGGTTCGTCGTGGCAGATCACCAGGACGGCGGCGTCGTCGGAGTGCCCGGTGAGGTCGGCGATCTCGATCACCCGGGCGGCCAGCTCGCCCGGCTCGGTGCCGACCCCGGCGCGCACCCGCTGCAGGACCTGGTCCAACCCCTCGTCGAGCGGGAACGAGGGCCCCTCGACCACGCCGTCGGTGACCAGGACGACCGCTTCCGTCCCAGCCAGGCGGCGCCGGGTCACCGGGTACTCCTCGCCGGGCTCGATGCCGAGCGGCAGCCCCACCTCCTCGGCCTCCTCGACGTCCTCCACGCCGGAGCGGCCGTCGGCGGTGGCCCAGATCGCCGGGATGTGGCCGGCCCGGGCGGCCGACAGCTCCCGGGTGGCGGGGTCGAAGCGCAGGTAGCAGCAGGTGGCGAAGAGGCCGTCGGACAGCGACAGCAGCAGTTCGTTGGTCCGGCTCAGCACCTCGCCGGGGTCGCTCGCGGCGGTGGCCAGCGCCCGCAGGCCGATCCGGACCTGGCCCATGAACACGGCCGCCTCGACGTCGTGGCCCTGCACGTCGCCGATGGTCAGCCCGAGCGTCCCGTCCGGGAGCCGGAAGCCGTCGTACCAGTCGCCGCCGATGTCCAGGCCGTGGCGCGCGGGCGCGTACCGGGCGGCGGTCCGCAGCCCGGGCAGGCTCGGCAGCGCGGCGGGGAGCAGCTCGCGCTGCAGCGCCATGGCGAGCTCGACCCGGGCGCGCTGCATCTCGACGTGCTCCAGCGCCTGCGCGGTGAGCTTTCCGAGCCGGCCCAGCAGCTCGTGCGCGCTCGCGGGGTGCGAAGGACGGCGACGGCTCACGGGCGGCTCCAGCACTGCGTCGGCTGACGGACGGCGCGGCCGCTGCCCTCCCGCCGCACGTGTCCCATTGTCGCTTCACCCGATCGGACCCGCCCCCGCAACGCCTCCGCACCCGCACCCGCTCACGGCCCCCGCAACGCCTCCGGCCCGGTCGATGCCGATGTCGCGCGCGGCCGCGCCCTCGACTGACGCGAGCGTCTCCTCGAACAGGTCGTCCAGCTCGGCCCGGAGCCGGTGGAGGCGGATCCGCTGTTCCTCCGGTGACCCTCCGACGGTGTGCCCTCCCGGAGGCCGCGCGCCTCCTCGCCGCAGCGTCCGAGGTGCGTGGAGAGCCGGATCCGCACCCGCTCCCGCAGCGGGGACTGCCGGACCGAGTCGAGGCCGGCGATCGCCGAGGTCGTCTGCCCGAGCAGTGCCGCCGCTCGCGTCCGTAGCAGCGCACTCGCCCCGTTCGGGACTTCCGGTGCGCCCATGAGGGGACCGTCCAGCGGGGGTGGGATGTGCTTCCACCAGCCATTGTGTCTCCGCCGCCGGGTCTTGGCGAGACAGCCGGAGCGGAGCCGGACCGGGCCGCCCCACGGACCGCCACCGGCGGTCAGGTGCGCAGGTGGGAGGCGCCGTTGAGGTCGAGGACGGCGCCGGAGGACCACTCGGCGGCGGGTGAGGCGAGCCACAGCACGGCGGCGGCGATCTCCTCCGCGGTGGCGACCCGGTCGAACGGGCTCTGGGCGCGGATCGCGGCGCCCTCGGGCCCCTCCAGGCGCGGGGCGACCCGCTCGGTGGCGAAGAAGCCGGGTGCAACCGAGGCGACGGCGATGCCGTGCGGGGCGAGGGAGACGGCCAGCGACTGGCCAAGCGCGTGCACCGCCGCCTTGGTGGCGCCGTAGGCGGGGTGGTCGGGTTCGCCGCGGAAGGCGCCGCGGGAGCCGATGTTGACGATCCGTCCGCCGGTGCCCTGGTCGATCATGCGGCGGGCGGCGAGGTGGCTGAGGTTGGCCGTGGCGAGCAGGTTGACGTCGACGTGCTGCCGCCAGAGGGCCACCCACTCCTCGTACGACGTCTCGGGGAGCGGGTGGCGGACGTTCACCGCCGCGTTGTTCACCAGGACGTCGATCCCGCCGAGCGCCTCGGCGGCCGCGTCGGCGACGGCGGCCGCGCCGGCCGGGTCGGCGAGGTCGCCGCCGGTGAGAGCGTGGCCGTCGCCGGGGAGCGAGTCGAGGGTGGCGCGGGCCTCGTCGGCGCGGGTGCCGTAGTGGACGGCGACCCGGTCGCCGTTGGCGGCGAACGCCTGGGCGACGGCGCGGCCGAGACCCCGCGAGGCGCCGCTGACCAGGACGCGCCGGCCGGTTGAGGGCAGTGTCATGGCAGCACCCTAGCGCCGGGGAGAGCAGCTCGAAATATTGCTGTAATTTTCAGCAAGACGTTGCCATGCGGTTGGCCCGTTGCTAGCTTCTGCGGCACCCACCCTCATGACTGGAGCCAACACGTGCGAAGACACCTCGCACTCCTCGCCGGAGCCGTCTGTCTGTCTCTCGGCCTGTCCGCCTGCGGTTCGACCGGCGCCGGCGCGGGCGACGCGGCCGCCAAGAACCGCACCCTGACCATCTGGGCCGACGAAAAGCGCGCCGACGTGCTGCGGCCGTTCGCCGAGGCCTTCGCCGCCAAGAAGGGCGTGCGGGCCGAGGTGGTCGGCATTCCGCAGAACCAGCAGCAGGAGTTCGTCGACGCCTCCAAGGCGGGGAGGGCGCCGGACGTGATGGTCGGCGCCCACGACTGGATCGGCAACCTGGTGCAGAACGACCTGATCGACCCGGTCGAGGTCCTCGACAACCGGCTCGGCGACTACGTCGACGTGGCCCGCCGCGCGGTGACGTACCAGGGCAAGTACTACGCGATCCCGTACGCGGTGGAGAGCCTGGTGCTGTTCCGCAACACCGCCCTCGTGCCGGAGGCGCCGCGCACCTTCGACGACCTGGTCGCCACCGGCGAGGCCCTGCGCAAGGCGGGGAAGGTCTCCCAGGCGCTCGGGTACACCGTCAGCTCCCCGGACGGGCAGGCCGGCGACACGTACCACATGTACCCGCTGTTCAGCTCGGCCGGCGGCTACCTGTTCGGCTCCGACTCCCGGGGCGACTCCGACCCGTCCGACCTGGGCGTGGGCAAGCCCGGCTCGGTCGCGGCCTTCGAGAAGATCGCGGCGCTCGGCGAGAAGGGCTCGGGCGTGCTCCGCAACTCCTACAGCTCCGACAGCTCGGCAGCCGCGTTCCTGTCCGGGAAGACGCCGTTCCTGGTGTCCGGTCCGTGGCGGCTGACCGACGTGCGGTCGGCGGGGATGAAGTACGCGATCTCCCCGGTACCGGGCTTCGCCGGCAAGGATCCCGCGCGCTCCTTCGTCGGCGTCCAGTCCTTCTTCGTCGCCAGCAAGGGCAAGAACAAGGACCTCGGGCAGGAGTTCGTGCTCTCCACCCTCGGCAACCTCGAACTGGCCGACGCCCTGTTCAAGGCCGAGCCGCGGATGCCCGCGCTCAAGGAGGCGCTCGACCACGCCCGGCAGGGCGATCCCGACGTCGGCGCGTTCGAGCAGGCGGCCGCCGCGGGGGTGCCGCTGCCCTCGATCCCGCAGATGTCCGCGATCTGGGGCCCGTTCAACACCCTGATCCACCAGGCGGTGAAGGGCGACCCGGTGCCGCCCGCCGTCGCCGCGGCGAACAAGGCGATCAAGGACCAGCTCGGCGTCAGGTGACGACCGCCCGGGCGGGCCCCCGGGGGGGGGGCCGGGCGGGGGGGGGGTCCCGCGCGGGGGGGGGCCGGCGCCCCGGCCCCGGCGGGCCCCCCCCCCCCCCCCCCGCCCCCCCGCCCGCCCCCCCCCCCGGCCCGCGGGGGCCCCCCCCCCCCGGCCGGGCCGGGGGGGGGGGGCCCCCCCGGGCGGGTGGTACCGGATCGGGCGGTGCCTCAGGCCGTGACGGTCCAGGTCGGTGTGGTGACCTGGTAGGTCTGGCCGCTCGGCTGGTAGTCGAACCAGTAGGTGACCCGGTCACCGGGGCGGGTGGTGAGCGGCTGCTCCCACCGGCCCGTACCGGCGTTCCAGGTGAGGAAGTAGTTGCCCTGGGCGCCGCCGTTCACCGTGTAGTGGACGGTGACGAAGGTGGCGGTGAAGCCGTTCGGCCTGAACCAGAGCTGCGAGGTGCCACCGGTGGCGAGGCCCTGGGTGTACGGGGCCTGGCTCCCGCTGGGCGAGGGCGACGAGGACGGCGACGGCTGGGAGGACGGGGACGCGGACACGGACGGGGACGGGCTGGGCGAGGGGCTGGAGGTGCCGCCGCCGGTGCCGTTGACCCAGGACGAACCGCGCAGCTCGGCCAGGTAGTCGGCGAGGACGGTCGGGTCCGCCTGGACCCGGGAGTCGCCCCAGTAGCCGTTGGAGCAGCCGGGGCCGCCCGCCTGGGCGCCGTCGGCACACTGCCACAGGGTCTGGCTGTCCCAGTTGGTGTTGATGTACGCGGCGGCGCGGATGACGTCGCTGTTGCGGTGGATCCAGGCGAAGTACGGGGCGTACCACTGGTTCCAGATGTCCTGGCCGGTGGCGGCGGACTTGTTCTTCTGGAAGATGCAGCTCCTGGTGTGGGCGCCGGTCTGGTAGCCCTGCGGGGCGGACTCGGCGATCATCACGGGCTTGCCGTGGCCGCGGGCGAAGTTCAGCACCCGGTCCTGGAGCGCGCCGGGGTCGGTGTCGTAGTGGCTGCAGCCCCACTGGGTGGCCAGCGAGCCGGAGGTGTAGAAGGCGGAGAGGGCGACCCAGTCGACGTACTGGTCACCGGGGTACCAGGTGTCGTAGTGGGCGGGGTCGGTGACCACGTAGTTCCACTCGGGGTGGTCGGTGCTCGCGTTGAGCGGCCAGGCGGCGGACTGCCAGACGGTGGCGACGTTGGCCGCGCCGAGGGCGTCGATGCGGCCCTTGATGTACGCGAAGGCCTGCTTGTAGAAGTCCGCGCTGTAGCAGTTCCACGGGCCGTCGAACTCGTAGCCGATCCGCAGGTAGACCGGCCGGTTGTAGCCCTTGAGCGCGGTGACCATCTGGTCGACCTTGGCGCGGTACTGGCTGATCAGGTTGGGGCTGCCCGCGGTGACGTCGCTGTCGTTGCGGCCGATGATGGCGCGCAGCGGCTGGTTGTTGCAGCCGGTGGTGGCGTCGGAGAGGTAGAGGCCGACGGCGAGGGCGGAGCCCGGGTAGGCGGCGAGGGTGGAGGAGAAGTCGACCCGGCCGGCGCCCCAGTCGGCGGGGGCGACGATGCCGGCCAGCGGTTCGGGGCTGCCGCCGAGGACCAGGTTGGTGTAGAGCGTGACGCCGCCGGGGCGGGGGGCGTTCAGGCCGGGCCTGTCGAGGACGTCGGCCTTGTAGGCGGCGAGGGTGTCGCTGTCCTGGCCCATGATCGGCAGGATCCGGCCGTCGGCGGGCAGGTTGCGCGCGGCGACGGCGGCGGTGGCGGGGGCCTGGGTGGCGGGGATGCCGAGGGCGACGGTCGCGGCGGCGAGCGCGGCGACGACGGCCGGTAGGACTCTGCGGACGGTGCGCACGGGAGGTCTTCTCCTGTCCGGTGGGGGTGGGGCCTCGAATGCTGGCGAGCTTCGAACATCGGCGTCAACGCTTGCGCGAACATTCGGACGTTTCAGCAGGTCGATCGGCCACCCGACGAAACGTCACGTCGGCATAACAGGCCATGAGCTGCTGATCTGTACGGCCAGATCTCGAAACTTGCTTCGAAACATTTGACGCAGAGTTTCGCGGAACGGCACTTTGTTTCGCGGCGCCACACCCACCCCCACCTCTTCGCTCCCGCCTCGGAGGCTCGTCATGGGTCCGTCCCGTGCCCGCAGATCCCTCTCGTTCGCCGCCGCCACCGCGGTCGCGGCCTCGCTGGCCGTCACCGGCTGCTCGTCCTCGGGCGGCTCCGGCGACGCGGCCGGCGGGAAGATCACCCTGACCGTCGCCACCTTCAGCGACTTCGGCTACAAGCCGCTGATCGCGGAGTACGAGAAGGCGCACCCGAACGTGACGGTCAAGGAGCGGGTCTCCCAGCTCGACCAGCACCACAACAGCCTCTCCACCCAGCTGTCCTCGGGCAGCGGCGCCGCCGACGTGGTGGCGATCGAGGAGGGCTACCTGCCCAAGTTCCGCGAGGTGAAGGACAAGTTCGTCAACCTCGCCGACTACGGCGCCGCGGCCCGCAAGGACGAGTACCTGCCGTACAAGTGGGCGCAGGGCACCACCGCCGACGGCTTCGTGCTCGGCTACGGCACGGACGTCGGCGGCCTGGCGATCTGCTACCGCAAGGACCTGTTCCAGCAGGCCGGGCTGCCCACCGACCGTGCCGAGGTGGCCAAGCTCTGGCCCACCTGGGACGCCTACTTCAAGACCGGCGACGCGTTCCGCGCCAAGGTGGCGGACCACGCCTGGTTCGACTCCGCGGGCAACGTGTTCAGCGCGATGATGAACCAGACCGAGGTCGGCTTCTTCGACACCTCCGACAGCTACGTCGCCGACACCAACCCCAAGGTGAAGGAGTTCTTCCAGTCCGCCGGCGCGGCCGCCGAGCACGGCCTGTCGGCCAACCTGGCGCCGTTCAGCCAGCAGTGGAACGCCGGCATCAAGCAGGGGAAGATGGCGACGATGACCTGCCCGGCCTGGATGACCGGTCTGATCCAGTCCGCGGCCGGCCCAGAGTCGGCCGGCAAGTGGGACATCGCGGCGGTGCCGGGCGGCGGCGGCAACTGGGGCGGCTCGTTCCTGACCGTCCCGAAGCAGAGCAAGCACGCCAAGGAGGCCGCCGAGCTGGCCGCCTTCCTCACCTCCGCCGCGTCCGAGAAGGCGATCTTCCAGGGCCCGACCGGCTCGCTGCCCTCGCTGCAGGGCCCGCTGCAGGACCCGGCGGTGCAGGGCACCAAGCAGCCGTACTTCAGCGACGCGCCGACCGGCCAGATCTTCGCCGCCTCCGCGACCGGGCTGAAGCCGAGCTTCCGCGGCACCAAGGACCAGGAGGTCCGGATCCCGTTCGGCAACGCCCTGCAGCTGATCGAGCAGCAGAAGGCCACCACCGCCGAGGCGTGGACCAAAGCGCTGGACGAGGCGAAGAAGGGCCTCGCGCACTGACCCGGCCCGGCGGCCCGTCGACCTGACGAGCCATCGACCCGACGGTCCGTCGACCTGACCCTCCGTCGGCCCCGGCGGCGGGCCCGCACCGGCCCGCCGCCCCACCCCGTCCGGGGCGGCGCCTCCCCCGCTTCCGCGCCGCCCCGGATCCAGCCGCCCCACCCCGAGGAGCCCCGATGGCGGCCACCGCCCCCGCCCCGCGCCGCCGCACGGCGCTGCGCCACCTGCCCGCCTACGGCTTCGTCGCGCCGTTCTTCCTGGTCTTCGGCGTCTTCGGCCTCTACCCGCTGCTGTACACCGGCTGGGTCTCGCTGCACCGCTGGGACCGGCTCGGCGGCGACGAGGGCTTCGCGGGCCTGGCCAACTTCCGTGACCTGTTCGCCGATCCGGACTTCTGGACGGCGACCTTCAACACGCTCAGCATCTTCGTCCTGTCCACCGCCCCGCAGCTGCTGCTCGCCCTCGCGGTGGCCTGGCTGCTGGACCGCCGGCTACGGGCCCGCACCACCTGGCGGGCGCTGGTGCTGGTGCCGCAGTACGTGTCGGTGG
Source organism: Kitasatospora sp. NPDC048365 (assembly GCF_043200835.1). Lineage (NCBI taxonomy): Bacteria > Bacillati > Actinomycetota > Actinomycetes > Kitasatosporales > Streptomycetaceae > Kitasatospora > Kitasatospora sp. NPDC048365. Next base: position 128,438 of record NZ_JBICYJ010000017.1, on the reverse strand, counting down.
TGGCGGTCGCGCTGGTCTTCTCGCAGCTGTTCGGCCGCGACTTCGGCATCGTCAACTGGGCGCTGGAGCAGCTCGGCCTGATCACCGACCCGATCGACTGGACGGCCGACAGCTGGAGTTCGCACCTGGCGATCTCCTTCATGGTGATGTGGCGCTGGACGGGCTACAACGCGCTGATCTACCTGGCCGCGATGCAGGCCGTCCCGCGCGAGCTGTACGAGTCGGCGATGGTCGACGGCGCGGGCCGGTTCCTGACACTGCGCCGGATCACCCTGCCGGCGATCCGCCCGACCGTGCTGTTCACCGTGGTGATCTCCACCATCGGCGGCCTGCAGCTCTTCGCCGAGCCGATGCTGTTCGACCAGGGCGGCAACGCGGAGGGCGGCACCGAGCACCAGTTCCAGACCCTGACGCTGATGCTCTACAAGTACGGCTTCATCCACAACGACGCGGGCTACGCCTCGGCGATCTCCTGGGTGCTGTTCCTGCTGATCGCCGTCATCGCCGCCGCCAACGCCCTGCTCGTGCGCCGCTCCGGCCGCTGACCGCTGCTCGTACGCCGCTCCGGCCGCTGACCCCCGCCCGGGAGACCCCCATGGCCACCGCCACCGAGACCCCCGTCCGCCCCGCCGACGCCGCCCCGGCGCGAGCGCGCCGCGAGCGCGCCACCGGCCCGCGCCACCACGACAGCGCCGGGCCGCTCGCCTACGCGCTGCTCGCCGCCGTCGTCCTCGCCTCCGTCTTCCCGCTGTACTGGACCTTCGTGGTCGCCTCGCACGGGGACAACTCGGTGCTCTCCGGCGCCACCCCCTCGCTGGTGCCCGGCGGGCACCTGCTGGAGAACGTCCGGCGGGTCTTCGACACCGTCGACTTCTGGCAGGCGCTGGCCAACTCGGTGACGGTGGCGGCCTGCACCGCCGTCAGCAACGTGCTGCTCTCCTCGCTCGCCGGCTTCGCCTTCGCCAAGCTCCGCTTCCCTGGGCGCAACGTCCTGCTGGTCGCGGTGGTCGCCACCGTGATGGTGCCGACCCAGCTCGGCATCATCCCGCTGTACCTGCTCACCACCGACCTCGGGATGTACGGGAAGCTGTCGGCGCTGATCGTGCCGGCCCTGGTCTCGGCGGTCGGCGTGTTCTGGATGCGGCAGGCAATGGCGGAGAACATCCCCGACGAGCTGATCGAGGCCGCCCGGATGGACGGCGCCGGGGCGCTGCGCTCCTTCTGGTACGTCGCCTGGCCGGGGGTGCGCTCCACCGCCGCGGTGCTCGGCATGTTCACCTTCATGTTCGCCTGGAACGACTACTTCTGGCCGCTGATCGCGCTGCCGCCGGAGAACGGCACCGTGCAGATCGCGCTCAACCAGCTCGCCGCGGGCTACTACACCGACTACACGCTGATGCTGGCCGGCGTGGTGGTGTCGGTGCTGCCGGTGCTGCTGCTGTTCGCCGTGCTGGCCCGCCGGATCGTCGCCGGGGTGATGGCCGGCGCCGTCAAGGGCTGACCTCCGCTCCCCCTCCCCCGACCGCTTCCGAAGGAGCGTCATGACCGCCGCCGCCCGCACCGCCGACCTGCCGCCGACACCGGACGGCGAGGCGCTGCCCGCCCCGGTGATCGGCAACCCGGTGCTGCCGGGCTTCCACCCCGACCCGTCGATCCTGCGGGTCGGCACCGACTACTGGATCGCCACCTCCACCTTCGAATGGCTGCCCGGCGTCACCCTGCACCACTCCACCGACCTGGTGCACTGGGAGCCGGCCGGCGGCGCGCTCGCCGAGCCGCGGCTGCTCGACCTGACCGGCGCCCCCGACTCCGGCGGCGTCTGGGCACCCTGCCTGAGCTGGGCGGACGGCCTGTTCCACCTGGTCTACTCGGACGTCAAGAGCCTCACCGGCGCATACAAGGACGTCCACAACATGGTGGTCACCGCCACCGATCCGCGCGGCCCCTGGTCGGACCCGGTACCGCTGCCCGGGCACGGCTTCGACCCCTCGCTGTTCCACGACGACGGGCCCGGCGGCGACGGCCGCAGCTGGCTGCTGTGGATGGAGTGGGACCACCGGCCCGGCACCGACCCGTTCGCCGGCATCCTGCTCCAGGAGTGGGACCGGGCCCGGCGCCGGGTCACCGGACCGGTCCACCGGATCTTCGACGGCACCGGCCTGGGCTGCACCGAAGGGCCGCACCTGTACCGGCGGGACGGCTGGTACTACCTGGTCACCGCCGAGGGCGGCACCTCCTGGAACCACGCGGTCACCGTCGCCCGCTCCCGCACCCCCGCCGGCCCGTACGACCCCGACCCGGCCGGGCCGCTGCTCACCTCCGCCGGGCGCCCCGAGCTCGACCTGCAGAAGGCCGGCCACGGCAGCCTGGTCGAGACGCCCGAGGGCGAGTGGTACCTGGCGCACCTGACGGCCCGTCCGCTCTCCCCGCTCGGGCCGTGCGTCCTCGGCCGGGAGACCGCGCTGCAGCGGATCGCCTGGACCGCCGACGGCTGGCCCCGGCTCGCCGACGGCGGCAACGCGCCCGCGACCAGCACCCCGGCGCCGAGCGCCGCCGCCCGCCCGCCCGCGCACCGCCCCGCCGATCCCGGACCGGCCTCGGGCTTCGGACCGGCCTCCGGCTCCGGATCCGGCGACGGTTTCGGCGACGGCGACCGGCCCGGGCCCGCCTGGATGACCCTCCGCCGCCACGCCGACCCGTCCTGGCTCACCCTGGACCGGGGCCGGCTGCGGCTGCGCGGCGACGAGTCGCTCTCCTCCCGCCACCGCCAGAGCCTGCTCGCCCGGCGCTGCCAGCACGCCGCCTTCGAGTTCGAGACCACCCTGGACTTCGACCCGGTCTCGCCCCGGCAGGCGGCCGGCCTGGTCCACCTCTACAACACCGGCCTCTGGCACTACCTGCACCTCAGCCACGACGAGCGGCTCGGCCGGGTGCTGCGCCTGGGCGTCTGCGACCTCGGCCGCTACGACGAGGCCGCCGAGCCGGTGCCGGTCGGCCCGGGGCCGCTGCAGCTGCGGCTGGCCGTCGACGGGGACCGGGCCCGTTTCGCGCACCGCGCGCGCGGCACCGCCCGCTGGCGCACCGTCGGGCCGGAGCTGGACGCCGCCCGGCTCTCCGACGAGTACGCCACCGTCGCCGACGCCGACGGCCGGCACTACAGCAGCTGGGGCTTCACCGGCGCCTTCGTCGGCGTCTGCGCCCAGGACCTCACCGGCGCCCGGCTCACCGCCGCCTTCAGCGCGCCCCGCTACCTGTCCGCCGGCGCCGGATGACGGCCGGGACCGGCGCTCCGGGCCGCGGCCGCGGGGCGCACTATCCTGGCGTCTCACCAGCGCCGCCGGTCGGGGCGGCAGCGGCGGGACGGTACCCGAGGGGCGGAGGAACGATGGCCGGCGGACGATCGCGCCAGCGCGTGACCATCGGCGAGATCGCCGCCGAGGCGGGCGTCTCCAGCGCCACGGTCTCCAAGGTGCTCAACGGGCGCAGCGACGTCTCCGCGGCCACCCGGGCCCGGGTGCAGGAGCTCATGGACCTCCACCACTACCAGCGGCGCCGGCCCCGGCGCCGCGGCGGCGTGGTCGACCTGGTGATGAACGAGCTGGACAGCCTCTGGTCGATCGAGATCATCCGGGGCGCGCAGGAGGCGCTGGCCGAGATCGGCGTCGGCATGGTGCTCTCCGCCGTGCACGGCACCAGCGCCGGCACCGGCGAGTGGCTGGAGCAGATCGCCGGCCGTCGCTCCGACGGGGCGATCCTGGTGGTCTCCGACCTGACGCCCCGCCAGCGGGCCCGGCTCGCCGCGCTCAAGGTCCCGTTCGTCCTGGTCGACCCGATCGGCACGGTGGACGCGGGCGTGCCCACCATCGGGGCCACCAACTGGGCGGGGGCGATCTCCGCCGTCGAGCACCTGGTCGCGCTCGGCCACCGGCGGATCGCGCACCTCGCCGGCCCCCGGCAGCTGCTCTGCAGCCGGGCCCGCGCGGACGGCTACCGGGCCGCCATGGAGCGCGCCGACCTGCCGGTGCACGACGGCTGGCTGCGGTTCGGCGAGTTCAACGACCGGTCGGGCCGGGCCGAGCTGGCCGCCCTGCTGGACGAGACCGCCGCACGCGGCGACGCCCCGCCGACCGCCGTGTTCGCCGCCAGCGACCTGCAGGCCTTCGGGGCGTACACGGCGCTGCGCGAGCGCGGGCTGCGCATCCCGGAGGACATCAGCATCGTCGGCTTCGACGACGTCGCGGTGGCCTGCTGGAGCGATCCGCCGCTGACCACCGTCCGCCAGCCGCTCCAGGAGATGGCGGCGATGGCCGCCCGCACCCTGGTCCGGCTGATCGACGGCGAGCAGGTCGACCTCCCGCGCGTCGAGCTCGCCACCCGCCTGCTGCTGCGCTCCAGCACCGCCCCGCCGCCCTCCGCCTGACGGGCACCGCTCGCTCGAAATCCGATGATCGGCTCATCGGCGCGGCCGTCCGGGTTTCCGGTCCGGCGCGCGGCATCATGTGTGCCTGTGCGACGGGAGGAGGCCCATGTCCGCGGATGTCCCCGACCCCTGGTGGCGCCGGGTGGCCCCCGGTCTGCCCGGCCTGGCGGTCCTGCGCCGCTACCGGCGCGCCTGGCTGCGCGGCGACCTGCTGGCAGGCGTCACGGTCGCCGCCTACCTGGTGCCGCAGGTCATGGCGTACGGCAGCGTGGCCGGCCTGCCGCCGGTCACCGGCCTGTGGGCGATCCTGCCCGCCATCGTGCTGTACGCCGTCGTGGGCTCCTCGCGCCGGCTGTCGGTCGGCCCGGAGTCCACCACCGCCCTGATGACGGCGACCGTGGTGGCGCCGATGGCGGGCGGTGACCCCGCCCGGTACGCGGTGCTGGCGGCGAGCCTCGCCGTGGTGGTCGGCATCCTGTGCGTCCTGGCGTGGGTGGCCCGGCTCGGCTTCGTCGCCGACCTGCTCTCCCGGCCGGTGCTGGTCGGCTACCTCGCCGGCGTGGCACTGATCATGATGGTGGACCAGCTCTCCAAACTCACCGGGATCGACGTCGAGGGCGAGGGCTTCTTCCCCCAGCTGGTCTCGTTCGCCTCCAACCTGTCGGACGCGCACGTGGCCACCGTCGTGTTCTCCGCGGCCACCCTGCTCTTCCTCTTCCTCGTCGCCCGCTTCCTGCCGAAGATCCCCGGCCCGCTGCTCGCGGTGGTGCTCGGCACGGCCGTCTCCGCCGCGTTCTCGCTGCAGGACCACGGCCTCTCGGTGATCGGCGACATCCCGGCCGGACTGCCCCACCCGAAGCTGCCGGACCTCGGCGAACTCAACCACCTGCTGCTCCCGGCCCTCGGCATCCTGCTGGTCGGCTACACCGACTTCATCCTCACCGCCCGCGCCTTCGAGGCCAGGGGCGAGGGCGAGAAGCTCGACGCCAACCAGGAGCTGCTGGGCCTCGGCGCGGCCAACCTCGGCGCCGGCTTCTTCCAGGGCTTCCCGGTCAGCAGCAGCGCCAGCCGCACCGCCCTCGCCGAGTCGGCGGGCGGCCGCACCCAGGTCTACGCGCTCGCGGCCGGGGCCGGCGTGGTCGCCGTCCTGCTCTTCCTCAGCCCGCTCCTGCACGACACCCCGGACGCGGTGCTCGGCGCCCTGGTGGTGTACGCCGCGATCCGGATGATCGACGTCGCGGGCTTCCGCCGCCTCGCGTCCTTCCGCAGCCGCGAACTGCTCCTCGCACTCGGCTGCCTGGTCGGCGTGCTCGCCCTGGACATCCTGTACGGCGTGCTGGTGGCCGTGGGCCTCTCGGTGGTGGAGCTGCTCAGCCGGGTCGCCCGCCCGCACGACGCGATCCTCGGCGAGGTCCCGGGCCTCGCCGGCATGCACGACGTGGACGACTACCCCCAGGCCCGCACCATCCCCGGCCTGGTGATCTACCGCTACGACTCGCCGCTGTTCTTCGCCAACGCCGAGGACTTCCACCACCGGGCACTGGCCACCCTGGACGGCCAGCCGGAGCCGGTCCGCTGGTTCGTCCTCAACACCGAGGCCAACGTCGAGGTCGACATCACCGCACTCGATGCCCTGGACTCGCTCCGCCGCGAGCTCGCCGACCGCGGCATCGTCCTCGCCCTCGCCCGGGTCAAGCAGGACCTGCGCGACTCCCTGGACGCCTACGGGCTGAGCGAAGCAGTCGGCGAGGACCGGATCTTCCCGACCCTCGCCACCGCAGTGGCCGCCTTCCACACGGCCGACAACGGCCCGGGCTAGGCCTTCCGGAATAACTTGCATCGCATATTCGCTGAAGCGCATACTGCCGACGTGGCACGGGCCGTCGAGGAGGGCAAGCCATGAAGTCGTGGAAGGACGTACGACCCGACGTCGCCACCGACCCGCAACGCGTGTCCGCACACCGGGAAAGGCTCAACACCGAAATGCGGGCCTACCGCCTCGCCGAGATCCGCCGCGAGCAGGACCTCACCCAGGCCGAGGTCGCCGCGATCATCGGCATCACCCAGCCCAACGTCTCCCGGCTCGAGAGCGGCGCGCTCGACACCGCAGCGCTCTCGACGATCCGCGCCTACGTCGAAGCCCTGGGCGGCCGGCTCCGCATTGTCGCCGACTTCGGCGACCGCACCCTCACCATCGGCTGACAGGCTCGGAATCCCGCACGTCATGAGGCGACCTCCTCATGGCGACCCGTCAGGTGACAGAAAGACCAACAGGAACAGCAGGCAATGAGCGATCGACCACGAGCGGCTGACCCAGTCGGCTCCATCCAGTCCGATCCCGAGGCTCGGATCACGATGATCCCGGCGGCAGACCCCGCGTTCGCCATCGGTGTGGGGCTGTGGCGGGAGAGCAAGCCGCGCGAGACCTTCCGCTCCTTCGCCCAGGACCAACTGTCCCGGCGTCGGAGCAGTGGCCCTGCAGCAGTCGATCGCGGACGGAACGACGACAGCACAGTCCTTCCCGTGGTCGTCCAACTCGTCCCCCGCCCGGACAACACCTACAACCCGGATGCCATCAGCATCGCGGCTCCGCCCGCCTACGGCAGCACTGATCACGACCGGCACATGGCGTACATGTACGACAGGCACCTCGTCTCCCTCGGAGGAGCCCTGCGCAGCCTGGTAGCCCTGTCTCCGTTCCCTGTCGGCTGCCACGCCTTCATCGAGCTGGACGAGGCCGAGCTCGACGAGTTCGACGCGGAGTCCGACCCGGACGAGGAGGACGGCGACGCTCTCGTCATCACCGACGAGCAGCAGGTCGCGTATTGGACCGGCCAACTACGCCTGCTGATGCCCCGCTGGGACAGGCTCCAGGAGTTGACGGTCGGCTACGCCCGAGAGGTCCGCCCCGACCTGATCCTCCCGTTCATCGGCCACTGGACATCCTGGCGGCCCGGCAGCCGTGCGGCGCTGGCGAACGTGACACAGGAAAAGTCGTTCGACGTCACGCTGCGCACCGAAGGCGACACGCTCACGGCCTACTACGGGGATCTGCCACTGTCCGACCTGAACTCCACTTCCCAGGACTACTTCGATCGCACGATGCTGCAGGTGCGGAAAACCGGCGGACAGGCCACGGCCCGCGCGGAAGAGCATCAAGGGTCACTGAAGGTATTCGTGGAGGACAGTCGGCCGCTGACCGAAGGCAGCACAGATCGCTGAAGGCCGAGGCACTGCGAGTACCCCGGCCAGAGCGAACCACAGCCCGGCGACCGGCGGAAGCACGACGGGGATCCGCTCACGGGTCTTCAGGTCGCCTCGGTGACCGGGGGCCGGGCGCGGCGGGCGAGCAGTTTGCCGAGCTCCCAGAGCAGCAGGAAGGCGACGGCGGCCAGCAGCGCCCAGCCGAACTGCCGGGCGTTCAGGTCGGTGGTGCCGAGGATCCGGTGGAAGAGGTCCATCTGGGTGACTGCCACGGCGAGGACGAACTCGCCGAGGGCGGCCAGGTTCATCTGCTTGCTGTCGAAGGTGTCGGTCCGCAGCACCGAGCCGCGCTCGCTGCGGCACTCGTAGGCGGCGACGATCAGGCAGAGCGCGAAGGCGGTGAACGCGATCGAGTTGCCGACGGCGGCGCTGTCGTAGAGGTGTTCGCCGAGCTTGATCAGGCCGAGCAGGGCGACGGTGACGGCGAGGCCGGCGAGTCCGACGGTGACCATCACGGGCGGGGTGAGCACGGTCTCCCCGCGCGGACGGGGCTTGCGCCGCATCAGTCCGGGGCTCTCCTGGTCGAAGCCGAGCGCGAAGCCGAACGGCGCGTTGACCACGAAGTGGATCCACAGCACCTGCGGCGGGGTGAACGGCTCGCCGGCGGCGATGTTGAGGATCGTGGCGCCGAGGAAGGTCAGCACGAAGGTGACCAGCAGCAGCAGGACGAACCGGATGTACTTGGTGAGGTTGTCGTAGAGCTTCCGGCCCTCCCCCACCGCGTAGACGATGGTGGCGAAGTTGTCGTCGGCGAGGACCATCCGGCTGGCGTTCTTGGCGACGTCGGTGCCGCTGCCCATCGCGATGCCGATGTCGGCGGCCTTGATGGCGGGGGCGTCGTTGACGCCGTCGCCGGTCATCGCGACGACGTCGCCCTTCTTCTTGAGGGTGTCGGCGAGCAGCACCTTGTGCTCCGGGGCGACCCGGCCGACCACGCCGATGCCGTCGATCCTCGCCAGCCGCTCCTGCTCGGTCAGCGCGGCGAAGTCGGCGCCGAGCATGGCCTCGCCCTCGATGCCGAGCTGCCGGGCGATCGCCTCGCCGGTGGTGACGTCGTCGCCGGTCACCATCCGGACCCGGATGTGGGCGGACTGCGCGGCGGCGACCGCGGCCTTGGACTCCTCGCGCGGCGGGTCGACCATGCCGACCAGGCTGGTCATCCGCAGGTCGGTGACCAGCCCGAGCAGGTCGCCGTCCGGGTCGAAGTCGGCCGGGTCCAGGTCGCGGACGGCGGCGGCCATCACCCGGCGGCCCTCGCCGCCCATCCGCTCGTTCTGTGCCTCGGCGCGGCCGCTCAGGTCGGCGTCCCACGGGACGGTCCCCCCAGCCGCGAGCGCCGAGCCGGCCCGCGCCATCACGGCGGGCGCGGCGCCCTTGACGAAGCACCGCACCACCGGGCGGCCGTCGGCGTCCTTCGCCTCGTTGAAGGTGGCCATCAGTTTGTAGCCGGGGTCGAACGGCAGGGTGGCCAGCCGCGGGTAGCGGTCCCGGGTGGCCTCGATGTCGAGCCCGGCCTTGTGGCCGAGCACCAGCAGCGCCCCCTCGGTGGGGTCGCCGACCACCTCGCCGTCCACCAGCTTGGCGTCGTTGGCGAGCAGGTACGGCAGCACCGCGTCCTCGATGGTCGGCGCGGAGCCCGCCGCGTGGGTGATCCGGCCCTCCAGCGCGTAGCCGGTGCCGGAGACGGTGTACCGGTCGGTGGGGCTGAGCACCTCGACGACCGTCATCTGGTTCATCGTCAGGGTGCCGGTCTTGTCCGAGTTGATCGCCGAGGTGAAGCCGAGTGTCTCGACCGAGGGCAGCTCCTTGACGATGGCGTTGCGCTTGGCCAGGTTGAGGCTGCCGACCGAGAGGATGACCTGGCTGACCGTGGGCAGCGCCTCCGGGATCGCGGCGATCGCCAGCGACACCGCGCTGACGAACAGGACGTCCCAGGCCTGGTCCCGGCTGCGGCCGAGCGCGAACATCACGATCATCGTCAGGCCGGCCGCCGCGGCGATCCACAGCGTCAGGGTGTTGAGCTCCCGGGTGAGCGGCGACTCCTCCTTCTTGGTCGCCGACAGCATGCCGGAGATCTTGCCGAGCTCGGTGTCGGCGCCGGTCGCGGTGACCACCATCAGGCCGCTGCCGTGGGTCACCGGGGTGTTCATGAACGCCATGTTGGTCTGGTCGCCCGGCGACAGCCGGTCACCGGTGAGGGTGGCGACGTCCTTCAGCGCGGGAACGCTCTCGCCGGTCAGCGCCGACTCGTCGATCTGCAGCGAACTGGCCGTGAAGATCCGCCCGTCGGCGGGCACCTCGTCGCCGGACGCCAGGTGCACGATGTCGCCGACCACCAGCTGCTCCGCCGGGACCTCCGCCTCGCTGCCGTCCCGCCGCACCCGGGCGGTCGCCTCCATCATCTGCTTCAGCGCGTTCATCGCGCTCTCCGCCTTGCCCTCCTGCCGCAGCCCCACCACCGCGTTGAACACGGTCAGCACCAGCAGCAGGATCGCGGTCGACCACTCCTGGATGGCGAGCGAGACCACCGCCGCCGCCACCAGGATGATCTGCATGTAGCTGCGGTACTGGGCGAGCAGCCGCAGCCAGCCGGGCGTCGGCTTCTCCTCGGGCAGCGCGTTCGGCCCGTTCGCGGCGAGCAGTTCCGCCGCCCGCCCCGCGCCGAGCCCCACCGCCGGGTCAACGCCGAACGCGGCCAGGGCCTCCTCGCCCGGCCGCGCGTACCACGGACTCCCCTCCGTACGCTCCGTCATGCCTGCTCCTCCAACCGGCGCCTGGCGTCGCCCAGCTGGGCCTTGGCCTCGTCGTCGAGCTCGGGGTACTGCGGGTCGATCTCCAGCAGGGTGTTGATCAGCACCGCGGCCGCGCAGATCCGCGCGAACCACTTGCGGTCCGCGGGCACCACGTACCAGGGCGCCCAGGGGGTGCTGGTGGCGGAGAGCATCTTGGAGAAGGCCCGCTGGTAGTCGTCCCAGCGTTCGCGTTCGCGGATGTCGGCGGCGGAGAACTTCCAGTTCTTCTCGGGCAGGTCGATCCGCTTGAGGAAGCGCTGCCGCTGCTCCTCCTCGGAGAGGTTGAGGAAGACCTTCACCACCTTGAAGCCGTTGTCGGTGAGGTAGCGCTCCCAGTCGTTGATCTCCTGGTAGCGGCGCTTCCACAGGCCCGGGCCCTGCGCCTCCTCGGGCAGGTGCTGCCGGTCGAGGTTCTCCGGGTGCACCCGCACCACCAGGACCTCCTCGTAGTGCGAGCGGTTGAAGATGGCGATGTCGCCGCGCGCCGGGAGGCGTTGGGCGTACCGCCACAGGTAGTCGTGGTCGAGCTCCTCCGCGGAGGGCACCTTGAAGCTGCTCACGTGGACGCCCTGCGGGTTGACCCCGCTCATCACGTGGCGGATCGTCCCGTCCTTGCCGCCCGCGTCGATCGCCTGCAGGCAGAGCAGGACGCCGTAGCTGTCCTGGGCGGCGAGGCGCCCCTGGAGGTCGGCCAGCATCTCCACCCCGGCGCGGAGCAGCTCCTGCCCGTCGCGCTTCTTCAGCCCGCCCTTGTACCGGGGGTCGAAGTCCCGCCCGAGATCGACTTTCGAGCCCGGCTCCACCCGGAGGGGCTCGATGAACTCCGTGATCCGTTTCTCCGCCCGTCTGTCCACCATCGCCGGCACCAGGTCCTCTCGGGTCCGAAGGCACTTCCTGCCACCGTCGAACCGCCGACCGGGCCCGTCAAACGGGCGGCGGCCGTTCGGGTTGCCGTGCCGTGCGGGCGCACCCGGTCACAGGTGGGCGAGCAGGTCCCGGAGCGGGGCGGGGGTCAGCTCGGGGGTGAGCGCCTCGGCCAGCAGCCGGCCGTACCGGATCTTGCGGCCCTTCCTGGTCCCGAGGAAGCGGCGCAGCTGCCGCTGCACGGGCCGGCCCTGCTGGGCGGGCTGGCGCACGAAGGTCCGCCAGGCCGGCAGGTCGCCCTCGGCCCGCAGGATCTCCTCGACCGCGGGGACGCCCAGTGCGCGGACCAACTCGTCCTCCAGGTCCGCCGCGCAGACGAAGAACCCGTCGCGCGGTGCACCGGCCCGCTCCAGGCCGCGGTGGTAGAAGCCCTGCTCGCCCTCGTCGCACAGCCCGGCGAGGCGCAGGCCCATCCCCGGCGGCCCGAGCAGCTCGGCGTACCGGGCGACGTTGGTGGCGCCGCCCATCGGCAGGACGCACACCCCCTCGGCGGCCAGGTCACGGCCGCGCCCGGCGGCCAGCGCCTCGACGGCCGCCAGGTCGCTCAGCCCCTCCACCAGCACCGCCGTGCGCACGGCTGCCGCGTCCGGCGGGGCCGCTCCGAGCATCACCCAGCCGGTGGCCGCCTCCCGGAACCGCTGCATGTCCGCCATGGCGGCGATTCTGCCCCCGCTCGGGCGGGGGCGGCACCGATTTTCCGTCAGCCGGCCGTTCGCAGCCGCGGCCGGGCGTGCTGCGCCCAGTCGACGATCTGCATGGCGGCACCGGCCGCCTCCTCGCCCCGGCAGTGGGAGTGGTGGCGGCGGGCGATGCCGTCCAGGTCGAGGTGGTGGCCGAAGGCGGGGTGGCCGGCCAGCCGCCCGGCGTAGGACCAGAGGTGCGGGTGGTCGGCGATCCGGTCGACGGCGTCGGCGTCCAGGTGCCAGCGGTGCACGGTGTCCAGCTGCACCAGGGTGGTCCAGAGCTGGACGTCGGCGAGGGTGAGGTCGTCGCCGAGCACGTGGTCGTGGGAGGCGAGCCGGCGCTCGACCGCGTCCAGGCCGTCGAGGAGGGCGCTCAGGCCCTCGGCGCGCTCGGCCGGGTCGGCGTCGACCCGGCCGGCCCGCTGGGCCGGGGCGTCGATGCCGCGCTCGCACAACTGCCGGACCGCCTCGATCGCCGAGGCGGCGCCACGCGGGCGGAGCTCGTCCGGTCCGGGAAAGCGGCCGGCCAGGTCGGTGAGGATCTCCACGGCGTCGGTGCTGACGATGCGTCCGCTCCAGCCGTCGCTGAGCACGGGTGCCTGGGCCGGCCCGGTGTACCGGTGCGAACTGGCCTCGTACAGCGGCCGCAGCGCGGTGTAGCCGTCGGCGCCGGCGTCCGGCAGAGCGGGGAGGACGGTGATCGGGAGGGTGTCGTCGAGCCCGAGCAGGCTGTGCACCACGGCGATCCGCAGGGAGCTCGGACAGGAGAGCGAGAGGTGAAGGCGGTAGCGGTGCGGCACCGGGTAGTACCCGCTGCGGGCGTCGTGGCCGATCCGGCCGCGGAGGGAGGGCAGGGCGGAGGGGAACGAGGCGGACATGGGTCTCCCGAGGTGGAGGCACGCGGAAGCGCGCACGACGAGGGGGTGTGCGGAGAGACGGGAGAACTCACGCCTCTGCCATGCTGCTGCACACCCGCTGCAGGTCGATGTGGCGACGGCTGGTCAGCATCGGGAGCGTCCGGACCGCACAGGCCACGCCCTCGCACACCGACTCCGTACGCCTCACGACACTCCCGCCCAGGTCCGAGGATTTCTCGCTCCGGAGTGTCGCCCCGCGGGCGCGCCCCGTCAAGGGTGCCCGCAGAGCGAGACAAGAGTTGACAGTCAGTCAGCTGACTGGGCGCCACCCCAGCGCGGGGGCGAGTCCGGTGGCGATGTCGGTGAGAATCTGGACGTAATCGTCGTGGCCGAAGCTGAACGGCAGCGCGAAGGCCACCTCGTCCACCTCGCGGTACGCGGCGTGCTCGGACAGCCGTTCGGCGATCTCGGCGGACGTCCCGACCAGGTCCTCGGCGTACATCGTCCGGGCCGGGCCCTGCGGGGCGGTGGTGCGCGCGGTCCGGCCGCGGACGTACTCCACGTACTTGGCGCGCTGCGCCGCCGTGGCACCGTCGGTCGGGACGACCACCAGCCCCTGCGAGACCCGGGCCTTCACGCCCTCCGGGTGTGCGGCCCGGAAAGCGCGGATCTGCGAGCGCTGGATCTCGGCGAAGTCCTCCGACTCCTCCGCCCGGACCACGTTGCTGGTCAGCAGGTTGAGGCCCTGCCCGCCCGCCCAGCGGGCCGAGCCGAGGCTGCCCGCGCCGTACCAGACCCGCTCGGCCAGGCCGGGGGCGACGGGCTGGACCCGGTCGGAGTACACCTCGATGCCCTCGACCCCGCTGAAGTCGGTGGCCGGCTCGCCGCGGAGGAAGGACAGCAGCCGCTCCGCCCGCCGGTGGCCGAACTCCTCGGCCTCCGCGGTGTCCGGGTGGAGCGCCGGCGCGACCCGCTCGTAGTGGTGCGGCCGGCCGACGCTGATACCGGGCTGGAGACGGCCGCCGGAGAGCAGGTCGACGGTCGCCAGGTCCTCGGCCAGCCGCAGCGGGTTCTCCCAGCCCAGCGGGGTGACCGCGGTGCCCAGCCCGATGCGGCTGGTGCGCTGGGTGGCGGCCGCCAGCACGGCGACCGGCGAGGAGATCCCGTACTGCAGGTGGCGGTGGCGCACCCAGGCGCTGTCGAAGCCGAGCTGCTCGCCGAGTTCGATCAGCCGCAGCGTCGACTCGTGGCCCCGGCCCGGGTCGGCCGGGTCGAACAGTCCGATGGTCAGGAACCCGAGGCGGCGCAGCGGCCTCGGGGAGGTGGGCTCGGGCATGGTGGTGCTCCGGGGTGACGAGGGACGACGGGGCCGGGGAGCCGGGGACGACGACGCGCAGGGCCTCGGAGCTCGGAAGCGTCGACGGCGGCCGGTCGCCGGGGAGGCGTTGATCGGGTACGCGGGGTCTGCCGAGGGAGGTCAGCTCGGGCGCGGGCGGGCCGGTCGGTGGGCCCGCTGCCGGATCAGCCGCGACACGCCGCGGACCACACCCGACCGAAGTCGATGTGGTCGCGGGTGACCAGGCGCGGCACGGCGTACATGGCGTCAGTTGAACAGTGGACGTCCCGATCCGTCAACCACGTACCCCTTCGCCCCGCCGTCCCGCCGCGCGGGCCGGTGGCGCGGGACGGGGGCCGGTGGCGCCGTCAGGCCGTGGTGCGCGGGGCCGCGAGGCGGGCGAGGTCGGCGGGGTCGTGGGCGCAGATGAGGTCGAGGCCCGGGTCCGCGGTGCGGTGGAGGTCGCGCAGGCGCTCCAGGTTGTGCACGCGGGCCCGGTTGTCGGCGGCCATGAGCCGCTGGAAGCCGATCAGGGCCGGCGGCCGCCGCACCGTGGAGTCGACGTCGCCGCGGGAGAACCAGGCGTCGCCGCCGTGCAGCAGCCAGCTGCCGTCCTCGCGCCGGACGGCGACGCCGCAGTGCCCGCGGGTGTGGCCGATCAGCGGGACCAGCAGGATCTCCGGGGTGACGCCGGGCAGCGGTCGGGCCGCCTCGAAGCCGTGCCAGCTCTCGCCGCCGGCCTTGTGCTCGACCCAGCGCGGCCCGTGCGCCCACTGCGCGGCGCGGTAGCGGTCGCGCTCGTTGCGGTTGGCCGGGTTCCGCGCGGCGGCCAACTCCTCGGCCAGGACGTGGACTTGGGCCTGCGGGAAGTCACCGAGACCGCCGGCGTGGTCCAGGTCGAGGTGGGTGAGGACGATGTGCCGGACGTCCTCCGGTCGGTGACCGAGCGCCCGGACCTGGTGCAGGGCAGTGCCCGCAAGGTCCAGCCGGGGCCGGACGGCGGCCCGGAACGGGGCGCCGAGCCGCGCGGGGTCGGCGACGTCGCCCGTCCCGAAGCCGGTGTCGACCAGGATCAGTCCGTCACTGCTCTCGATCAGCAGGCAGTGGCCGACCAGCCGCCCGACCAGGGCGCCGCCACTGCCGAGCAGGGCCCGGCCGCCGAAGGGGCACATGGTGGCGCAGTCCAGGTGGTGGATGGTCATGCGGCCTCCCGGCTCGGTGACGGCGGCCCGTTCGGGACCACCGCTCGACATCGCGCGGATGTTACCACCGGGTCACTGCCACGCTCCCCGCGTTCCCGGATACCGGACCTTCACGCATGTGTCCAGCGCGTGAAGTCTGCGTGTCTGACGCCTTGTCATGTCGACCTCCGGAACCTACCGTCGTGTGCCGGACGGGGGCCCACCAGGCCCGCGCCATCCACCACTTGGAGGCGTCACATGCCCGTAGACCTGCTCATCGACGACGACACCCTCGCGTTCGAGGACGACGACCGCAGCGACCGCGAGTGCACGGCGTGCCTCGCCGACCCCTGGGTGACCGCCACCACGCGGTTCGCCTGCGAGAACAACTCCTAGCGGTGGCGGGGTCCATCGCCGGCCGCCGCGGATGGTCGGACGACACCTGGTCGTACCTGAACGATCCACGGATGCCGGCGGTGGACCACGGCTGGAAACTGCACGTCTCGGCCCGCCCCGGGAGCCTCGACCGGGTGACGGAGCTGGTCCTGCCGGTGCTGCTCCGGCACGTCTGCCACGCGAAGTGGGCCGTCGGCCCGGAGACCCTGCGGACGCTCAACTCCGGTACGTCCGGCGCCGGTGCGGTCGGCAAGGCGGTCACGGTCTACCCCGCGCCGGGGACGATCACGGCGGTCGCCGACGAGCTGGTGGCGGCACTGCGCGGCTGCGAGGGTCCGCGGATCGTCAGCGACCGGCGGCTCGACCCCGCCGCACCGGTCTACTACCGGTACGGGCCCTTCACCGGCGACTACCGGACCGGCCGCGGCGGCCGGCTGGAATCGGTGATGACCGGCCCCGACGGCCGCGTCTACGACGGCCTCGCCACCGCCGCGTACCGCTGCCCGCCCTGGGCCCAGGACCCCTTCGCGGACCGGGTTCCGGACACCGGTCGGCCCGGGCCGACCGGAGGGCGCTACCGCGTCACCGGCGGCATCGCCCGCAGGCCGCAGGGCAACCTCTACCGCGCCGTGGACCTGGCCGACGGCGGACCGGTCGTGATCAAGCAGGCCAGGGCCTTCGTCGCCGAGGACGCGTCCGGCGCGGACGCCCGCGACCGGCTGCGCCACGAGCGGGAGGTCCTGACCGCGCTCGACGGCGTCGTCGGCGTGCCGCGCGCGCTGGACTGGTTCCGCCACGAGGCGGACGCGGACACGTACCTGGTGATGACCGACTGCGGCGACCGGGACCTGCGCCGGGAGGTCCAGGAGCGCGGCCCGTACCGCAACGACGACAGCGGATCGGCCCGGACGCTCCCCGCGCTGGCGCGGGGGCTCCTGCGGCTGCTGGACGACATCCACGCGCGGGGCGTGGTGGTCCGCGACCTGAAGCCGGACAACGTGGTCCTCGACACCGAAGGCTGGTGCCACCTGGTCGACTTCGGGATCGGCGCGCTCGACGGCACCGGCCCGGACGGGGCCACCCCCGGCTACAGCGAACCGGTCCGGCGGGCGGACGGGCCTGCCGACCCCGCCGACGACTACTACGCGCTCGGCGCCACCCTGCACTTCGCCGCGACCGGACTGGACCCGGTGGTCGTCGGCGCCGACACCGCGCTCCACCGGGACCGCACTCTCGAATGCCTGGCCTGGGCCCTGCCCGGCGAGCCGCACCGGCAACTCCGCTCCCTGATCGATGACTTGATGAGCCTGGATCCGGCGGTGCGCAGCGCCGGTGCCGCCCCGCTGCGATCCGGCGCCCCGATGACGGTCCCGACCCGGGCGTCCCGGCCGCAGCTCCCGGACGACGTGCTCCTCGCGGAGATCGCCGAGCACACCCTCGCGTACTGCGTCGAGGAGGCCCGGCGGATCGTCGACCCGGCGCGCTCCGCACGCACCGGAACCCCGACCGCCGTGGACGTCTACGGCGGCACGTCCGGCATCGGGCTGGAACTCCTGCACCACACCGGGCAGTCCGGGGTGCGCGAGACCGTCGACGCCCTGGCCCGGTGGAGCGCCGGACAGCGGCGCAACCTGTCGCCCGGCTTCTGGTCCGGCCGCACCGGCGTCGAGCTGTTCCTCACGTCCGCAGACCCCACGACCCACCTCGATGCGGGCCACCCCGCGTTGCCGGAGCGGGGTCCGGACGGCGGGCCGCCGGAGGCGGATCTGATCGAGGGCGTCTCCGGGATCGGGGTCGGCCGTCTGCTGCTCGCCCGGCACGCCCGCACGGCTGGTGACGGCGCGCTCGCCGCCCGGCACCTGGCCGTGGCCGCCGCGTGCGAGCGGATGCTGGCGACCGGCGAGGCCCGGCTGACCCCGGCCGGCGCCACGACGACGGGGAGCGCCGCGCTGGCCGAGGGCATGGCCCACGGACGGGCGGGAGTCGCGTACTTCCTGCTCGAGTACGCGGCCGCCACAGGCGACCCGGCGTCTCTCCGGCGGGCCCGGGAGGCGTGCGCGCAGCTGGCCGGGGTGACGCCGCACGTCCTCGCCGCTGC
Source organism: Kitasatospora sp. NPDC048365 (assembly GCF_043200835.1). Lineage (NCBI taxonomy): Bacteria > Bacillati > Actinomycetota > Actinomycetes > Kitasatosporales > Streptomycetaceae > Kitasatospora > Kitasatospora sp. NPDC048365. The sequence goes on along the minus strand of NZ_JBICYJ010000017.1, from coordinate 110,487 downwards.
CGCCCGGCCGGAGGCGACGCGCCGCTACGGCTCGTGGTGCCGCGGCCTGGCCGGGATCGGGACGGTCCTGGTCCGGGCGGCCGACCGGCTGGAGGAGCCCCGGTACCTGGAGCTCGCCCGGGACACCGCCCGCGCCTGCGCGGGCATCGCGCCGCGGATGCCGCTGGTCACCCAGTGCTGCGGGCTGGCGGGCGTCGGCGAGCTGATGGTGGACGTCGCGACGGCCACCGGCGACGAGGAGTTCTGGGACGCGGCCCGGACCGTCGCCGCCCTCGCCCTGAGCCGCAGCGGCGGCACCCGCGCCCGTCCCGTCTTCCCGGACGCCGACCTCGTCCGCGCGAGCGCCGGCTGGGCGGGCGGCTCCGCCGGGGTGCTCGCCTTCTTCCGGCGGCTGCGCGACCGCGGCGGGCCGCGTCTCGGCCTGCTCGACCCGATCGGGTGAGCGGCCCGTCCGGGGGCCGGCCTGCGGTACTGTCGGCGCCATGAGCGAGATCGTGCGTGCACCGTTCGGCGAATTCCAGGTGGTCCGTACGGCGTTGGAGGTCTGCAACGACCTCGCCGCGCCGGTGGCCGACGCGTTGAAGAACTGGGACGACCGCGAGGCGGCGGAGTCCGTCCTGTACGTGGACACCGACCCGACGAACGCCGACACAGCGGTCTTCTGCGAGGTCTACGACGTGCCGCCGGAGCTCTCCGCGAACTGCGTGGTGGTCGCCGCCAAGCGCGGCGGCGAGGTCACCCTCGCCGCCTGCCTGGTCCGCGCCGACCGGCGGCTGGACGTCAACACGGCGGTGCGCAAGCACCTGGGTGCGCGCAAGGCGTCGTTCGCGCCGACGGACGTCGCGGTCAGCGACTCCGGCATGGAGTACGGCGGCATCACCGCGATCGGCCTGCCAGCCGGCTGGCCGCTGCTCGTCGACGAGGCGGTGACCGCGCTGCCGCACGTCCTGATCGGCAGCGGGCGGCGGCGCGGCAAGCTCATCCTCCCCGGCTGGGCGGTCGCCCGGCTCCCCCGCGCAGAGGTCCTCCCCGATCTCGCGATCTGAGGTCCGTCACTGGCCAGGGATGGCGCGGACCGGGTGCTTGCTCAGGATGGACACTCGGTTGAAGGCGTTGATGGCCACGGCCACCCAGACCACCGCCGAGAGCTGGTCGTCCGTCAGCACCTCGCGGGCGGCGGCGTAGGCGTCCTCCTGCAGTGCGGCGTCGGCCGGGCTGGTGGTGGCCTCGGCGAGACCGAGCGCGGCCCGCTCCTGCGGGCTGAACAGCTCGGTGTCGCGCCACGCGGCGAGCACGCCCAGGCGCTGGGTGGTCTCGCCCGCCTGGATCGCGGCGCGGGTGTGCAGGTTGAGGCAGTACGCGCAGCCGTTGATCTGCGAGACCCGCAGGTTGACCAGCTCCACCAGGCGCCGGTCGAGGCCGGCCTCGGCGGCCGTCGCCCGGACCGCCTCGGCGGTCGCCAGCATCGCGCGGTAGGCCTGGGGGCTCTGCTTGTCGACGTAGACGCGGTGGTGCGCGGGGGCGGTGGCGGTGGTCCGGTCGGTCAACCTGGGCTCCTGGGTCGGCGGTGCGCTTCCGGTTCCATGATAGTTTAATCTGAAACCATTCTGTGAGTCTGGGGGCCGCCGTGACCACCGTCGAGACCATCGGGACCGGACCGCAGGTCGAGGTCCTCCCCGCCCGCGACGTCCCGCTCGGCGGACCGCGCGCGATGACCGTCCGCCGTACCCTGCCGCAACGCGACCGCACCCTCATCGGCGCCTGGTGCTTCGTCGACCACTACGGCCCCGACGACGTCGCCGCCACCGGCGGCATGGACGTCGCCCCGCACCCGCACACCGGCCTGCAGACCGTGAGCTGGCTGTTCAGCGGCGAGATCGAACACCGCGACAGCCTCGGCGTCCACGCCTTCGTCCGCCCCGGCGAACTCAACCTGATGACCGGCGGCCACGGCATCTGCCACTCCGAGACCTCCACCGCCGCGACCACCGTCCTGCACGGCGTCCAGCTCTGGGTCGCCCTCCCCGAACAGCACCGCCACACCGCGCGCGACTTCCACCACCACGTGCCCGCGCCCGTTCCGCTCGACGGCGGCGAAGCCCGCGTCTTCCTCGGCACCCTCGCTGGCGACACCTCTCCCGTCCCCACCTTCACCCCGCTGCTCGGCGCCGAACTCACCCTCGATCCCGGCGCCACCGTCACCCTCGCCGTCGACCCCGCCTTCGAACACGGCCTCCTCGTCGACCACGGCACCCTCACCCTCGCCGGCACCCCGCTCCGCCCCGCCGACCTCGGCTACCTCACCCCCGGCGCCGCCACCCTCACCCTCACCAACACCGGCACCACCCCGGCCCGCGCCGTCATCCTCGGCGGCCCGCCGTTCGGCGAGCAGATCGTCATGTGGTGGAACTTCATCGGCCGCACCCACGAGGACATCGCCCAGGCCCGCCTCGACTGGCAGCAGCAGAGCGACCGCTTCGGCGAGGTCCACGGCTACCCGGGCGACCGCCTCCCCGCCCCCGACCTCCCCAACCTCGCCCTCAAGCCCCGCGGCCTGGAGCGCTGACCTGGCCTTTTGTGGCTCCTGAGTCAGGCTGGCTTCGGACTGTCTTCTACAGCCGGGGGTGGGCTCGCCATGGCGGTTTGATCGGCGCGAGAGGTCGATGACCGCCGGCCGGGGGGCGGCTTGCTGTTCTCATCCACGGCAGCGCTCGACAGGTGCTGGGAGGACTGATGCCGACCTTTTGCTGACCCGTCTTACGCGCCTCCGACAGTGAGGTCTAGACCTTTTTGCATGGTTGGCATGCCACAGATTCATCGAGTTGGACGAGTGCGGGAGCTTGTCGGGCCGTAGCTCGCGCGGGGGGCGACAGTTGGCGGCTTGCTGCGGCGCTTCGATCCAGTCGGCTGGGGTGACCTGACGGAGGGGCTCAGCGGGCCTACAGCTGCGACAGTCTGCGTCTACATGATCTCGATGAACACCGCGGCGTACACGGCCGACATGGGCGAGGCTGTCGGTGAATCAGGGGGCGACCGTGTCGGGCCCGAGACGCCAGAAGTCCGCAATCCGGGCCGCAAGTCGATCATGTTCCCGTCGCGGCGAAGGCTCGCGACACTGTCCAAATAGGCATGTGCTCCTGCTCCAGCCACAGGTGCGGTGTGTAGGTGTCCGGACGCAGATCTCGTTTCATTGTGCCGGGGACGTCGGGCAGTGACAGGTAGGTGATTTCGTTTTCGAGCACGAAGATGGCGTGAACGCCTGAGGGCGGCGCGGCGATCTCCGGGATGCGAGTGTAGATGCGGTCGGCGGGCAGGGCGTGGTCAAGGAGTTCACCAAGGATGCCCTTGCTGGTCTGGATGAACTTGGTGTTCACGCCCGCGATATCGACCTCCTCGCCGGCCGGAGGACACCCTTCACCTCATTTTGCTAGCAGTTCGCCGTACAAGTCCCGGAGGCACCTTGAGGCCTCGCCGAGGACGGGCAGCCCTGCCGTGCCGGCGGCCGGTACCGCCGGCACCACGGGCGTGTTCGATCTTCGTACGGCGGCTTTGTCGACGGCTTTGGATACCGGCTCCACGAGCTGAAGGCTCAGCAGGCTGCTGGCGAAGATCCGGGTAACGCACCCAGCTCGACCCGCCAAAACCGGGCCAGTCGGCAACTTCGACCCGGTTGTGACGGACCGGGAGAAGAGACCGTGTTCCATGGATGCGCTATTCCCAGTGGGTCGCTGGGCGGCGAACATTCCGTGCGATCTTTGGTTGGTGACCAAGCCGGGCGGCGTAGTTCAGGGATCTCCGATACCGGTCTGATCGAGTGGGGCGAGCGTCGGCCGGAAGACGGTGATCTCTTTACTCGTCCGGCACGAGCTGCAAGGGCTCGTCTTCGGCCGGTGGAAGGATTTGAAGGATCTCACCGGAAGACGTCATGAGGTAACGAATTTCGGCGTCTTCATCGATTTTGGGCGGGGAGACTTGGGCGCGGAACCGCTTCTGCCGCTCCGCCACTGACTTGTCGGAGTCGCGCCAACGGCGACCCTTGAGTTCAACCTGGGTGAGGCATTCGGTCAGTTCGGCCACGACCGCATCGGCATCCTCCAACTGATGGACCTGCGACCCAATAAACCTCCGCAGTGCGGCGTAAGGATTGGTGGGATCCACGAGCGCTAGCGACGCCGAGTGGGTAACCAGCGCCTTTCGTCGTATCGCTATCGCGGCTCGCGCCAAGTGAAGCTCCCGGATGAACTGGTCGACCTCCTTCTCCTTTCCGCCAATGGTCTCCTCCAGCCGCCGGTAGTCGACCTTGCCATCGTCGTCCACCAACTCATCTATTACGCCGCGGTGCTTATCCAGAAACTGCTGAGAGCGATAGAACTCGTCGTCCGCACTCTTCAGGGCGATTTCAAGATTCGGCTTGCCACCGTCAAGCATCAGGCTGATCGCACGGGACAACTGGGCGTCGGCCGACCGTTGACCCGTGATCCGTTCGACGTAGGCCCGTTCCTCTTGGCGGCTCAGAATGGCTTCAACTCGGCGTTGGTGCGCCCTCTGTTCACGTTGAGCCACCATGTCTACCGCCAGGACGGTTCCGGCGACGGCAAGCATCGGCCAACCTGCCACGAGTGCTCCACCAGCAGCGACAGGCTTCAGAACCGCATGCGTTGTCTCACCGCCGCTGCGAGAGAACCCTCTGAACCCGGAAGTTCCGGCGGCCTTGACCAGCTCCTTGCCCTTTGGCAGCACCACCCGGAACAACGTCGGGCTCTTCGGGTTGAGGGCCTCCACGATCCCGACCATTGCCTGCTGAGCCGTTGCGTTCACGGGCCCAGTCCGGAACTTCGCGACCTCCGCCTCGCTGACCGGGTAGTACTCGACCGCAACTGGCGCTGCTGCGGCTTCCAGCGCGTCCCAGATCGCGCCGGACGTCGAACCGACGGATCGGAGAACGTCCTCGGGGACCAGAAGCCCTTCGGGCGGGAACTCGGTCCGAACTTCGACCTCTGCCGCGGTGCTTGGTGCGGTGTGCCCGCCCAGAGCGGTGGCGGTGCCTCGCGAAAATCTCCAGAGCAGCCACGCGGTGACGAGTGCTGCGATCGTGACGACGGCGACCATCTCAACAGACATTGATATCAAGCCAATTCACTTCCTTCGACAGGCTTTGGTCGGTTCGAACGGCTCCGAGCACAGCGAGGATCGCTGGCATGTCGGGATCGTGCTCGCGTTGAACGGGGGACGGGATCCCCAACCTCTCACCCAGGACAACAGCGGGACCCTGGGTGACCAGGCTGAGCGCCGGAAGGAGATGTGCCGGGAGCGTCGGGCGCACGGGGGCGTCGGCTGGAGCCGGATTCGCATGGGCCGCCGCGCGGCGACCGAGGCTGCCGACGTGAGCAGGATGAAGGCGGCGGCTGTGGCGGCGCGGGCTGGTGCCCGCACCGCCACAGCTCAGGCGTCGGGGGCCAGGAACGAACTGGCCTGGCCCGACCAGGTGATCGCCAGCTGTTCCCGTGCACGGGTCGCTGCCACGAAGAGCAGCGACCGCTCCCGCTGAAGGTCGCGTCGGCTCTGCAGGGGTTCCTCCCCGGCCGGTGTCACGGCGTTCGGCTGCGGCATGTGACCGGCCCCGACCCCGATGATTGCCACGGCGCGGTACTCCAATCCCTTGATCCGGTGCATGGTCATGACGTGGACGCCGGAGCCGGCTGCCGGAGTCTGCCGCGACTGGACACGCACTGTGTCGATGCCTGCCCCAGACAGGGCCTGGGCAGCTGCATCCGCGAGGCTGTTGGTGCGAGCCACCACCACGATCTCGTCGCTCCTGATGCCCTCCTGCTGCCAGCCCTCGATCCGTTCGACCAGGGCCCGGAGCTCGGCCGCCGGGCTCGGATAGCCGATGAGGTCCGGGGTGGCCCCCTTGAGCACCGAGCGGTAGCCGGCCAGATCCTCGGTGCCGTCGTCCAGGTCGTCGAACGAGTCGTCTCCGAGCAGGCGCAACGAGGCACCGAGAATCTGTCGTGTCGTGCGGTAGTTCAGGGTGAGGCGCTTGGATCGCCCACCACGGATCTCGATTCCGTGGCTTCGCAGGGACGTGCGGTTGTCATAGATGCGTTGGTGCGCATCACCCACGATGAAGAGATCGTCACTTCCGGCAGGAGCAAGGGCGCGCAGCAGCTTCCAGTGTGCCGGGTGGAGGTCCTGCGCCTCGTCGACGACGACGTGGCGGTACGGACGCGCCTCGTCGCCCCATCCGGAGGCGATGCGAGCCGCTTGCGCCGCGAGCTGCGTGATACCCACGGCGTTGTCCCGGTCCAGACGGCGTTCGAACTCCTCCACGAGCCCCCAGACCTGAGCACGCTCGATCCGGTTGAGCCGCCGGCCGCGGCCCGCCCTGCTCGCCACGAAGTAGTCGTCACGGCTGCGGATGTCCTGGGCCAGAACGACCTGCTTCCACTCGGCGTCGAGGAACCGGCCGTCCCACCGCGACTGCCGCTCTTCCGCGAGGTCCTCCCAGCGGTTGCGGATCTCGGTGTCGTTCAGTGTGTGGAAGCTCTTGGCGCCGATGGTGTCCTTGACGGTGCTATAGGCGACCTTGTCGATGTTGCGGACGTCGACCCGGGCGGCGAGCTGCGCGCCTCCGAGGTCTTCGAGGAGGGAGCGGAGCAGGTCCGCGAGCGTCGTGGTGTAGGTCGTGAGAAGGATCGCCTGGCCGGGAGGCAGTCGGTCCGCGAGCGCCTTGACCCGGTGCAGTGCAACCACGGTCTTTCCCGTTCCTGGCCCACCGGTGACCCGGACGGCTCCGCTGTAGGGCTTGCTAGGCTCTGCAAGGGCTCGCTGGGCGGGGTGCAGGAAGATCCGCCAGGCGGAGAGCGGCTCCGTCATGATGCGGCTGAGCGCGGCGACGTCGCCGGTGACGACGAAGGATTCCTTCGTCGCCGGTCGTTCGTTGGCCGCCTCGTAGTCGGTGGTGTCGACCTCGTCGCTGGTGGCGGAGGGAGCGCTGATCTCTTCCCAGACCTTTTCGACGCTCCAGCCGTCCGCGAGGCAGAGGACCACGTCGCGGGCGAGCTTCGGAAGGTGCTCGACGAAGCCCAGGATGGCGTCCTCGCTTCGGATTTCGCGCAGCGCGGGAACGATCGCAGGGTTGACTCCGAGCCGGTCGAAGTCCGCGTCGGACACGTTGGCGAAGACGGAAGGCGCGTCGGCCGAGGCGGGTGCAGCCGCCTTGCCACTGAGGGTTCCGGTGAGCCCACCGAGGTTGATGACCTCGATTCCTCCGGTGACCTTGTTGATGTCGAAAATAATGCCGGAAGCGACCTCGTACGCCTCGTCGTGCGGGAGTACGGCAACGAGGTAGTAGATCCGCGCGGAATGGTGCATCAGCACGGCACGGTAGTTGTCGGTGACCCGAGCCGTGCGTACGCGGCCGTCCCGGGCTCCCTTCGGCGGCTTCAGGTTGAGGCCGTTGCTGTCGACGTTGCGCTGCATCTTCATGATGAACTGCAGCACCAGCGGCTGGACCGAGCCGTCTAGCGCGTCGTACGACTTGCCGAAGGTGTCCGCCATGATCACAGTGGCGCCGGACATCAGATGCTCTCCAAAAGCTTGACCAACTCTGCGAGTTCCACAGTCTCCGCGTGCCGCACATGCCAACCGCCTGCGGCGAAGGCGGCGTCACGCTGTTCGTTCTCGTCGACGAACACCACCACGTGGCGATCGGGCCAGGCCAGCTCGGCCTGGAAGGCCCCGTCGTCGGACTCGTAGCCGACTTCGGGCACACCGATGCCGTGCCGGCGGGCGCGCCGCCCGAGGTCGAACAGCAGCTCCTCCAGACGCGAGGAAGCGTATTCGACGGCTTCGGCCCACGCTTCGGGCAGCTGCACGTCCGCACCCGCTGCGGTGGGCAGGGCGCTCACCAGCACCGCGACGCTGTGCGGATCGACCTCGGCCGCTTCCGAGACGGCGACCTGGTGGAACGAGCGCTGAGACACGGCGCTCTCCCCGCCGTCCAGGTGCTGGAGCAGGTTGGACCACCGCAGCCAGTCCGCCCAGCGCTCACGGTGACCGGAGTCCGCAACCGCGACTTCGCCGTCGTCGAGCACCGTGAAGGCCGACCACGCTGTCATGTCGTTCCGACGCCGGTCGAGCAGTCCCAGTATCCGCAGTCCCTTGGACGTGCGGACGTCGATGGCCATCGCTTCGCGGGCAGCAGGGGTGACCGGCACCGGAGTCGAGCCGTCGAGGATCGCCCCGAGGGAGTCACCGATCCGCGTCCGATCGATCGGGCTCGGCGGCCCTGCGGTGCTGAAGCCACCGAGCAGAGCGGCCGAACGCCGCGTCCACTTCGACGCATCAGGGTCGGCGAGGTAGGCGAGCATCGTCTCGATCGGATTGCGCAGGACCGGTTCCAGGGTGTCGTCGGCGTGTGCTGCTCCGCCGATCGCCTGATGGATCTGGCGTGCCTGTTTGAGGGCAGTGGTACCAAGGAGTGGTTCAATCTCGGACCTCGCTTCGCGGCCCTTTGCGGCCTTGCCCACCGCTTCCGTCCAGGCTTTGACGTCTTCCCAGGTGAACTGCCAGACCAGGGTGCCTGCCCGGCGCAGCGCCGTCCGCTTCGCGGCGTCGTCCGCGATTCGGTTGATGCGCGTGCTGGCGTGGAACGCGTAGCCGTCCAGGAAGACAGCGATCCGAATGGGCGGTCCGTCGGTCCGGGTGAGCAGGTAGTCGGGTTCGCTGGGCGCAGTGGTGAGTTGGCGGACGTGGTCCTGGAGCAGCCAGCGGGTGGCCGTCCCGTTCGGCTTGGTAAGGCGAAGCTCGTATTCCAGGCCCCGTTCGCCGGCTCGCGGGGTCACCGATCCGGCTTCCTCTGGACGACTGCCCCATTCGACGAGAGTGCGGACGAACTGTGCTTCCAGCTCGCTGTCGGCGAGTTGGTCGATCCGCACGCCGGAGAGGGTGTCGACCGTCTCGGTTACCCAGTCCTGCAGCAGTTCCTCCAGCAGCTCCTTGGCGACCCGCAGGGAGACGTGCGGGTGTTCACTGCTCGAGACGTGCGGCAGGAGACAGCGGTGGCAGGGGGTACGCTGCCCCTCCTTCTGGCAGGGGCAGTCGCGCAGTGCGGCGTGGGCCAGCTTGAGCACCCGGTGCAGGACCGCGGGGGCGGCGAGGTGTTCGAGGTAGCCGGTGCCCCCAGGCATGGAGTCGTGCAGGACGAGGAAGCGGCGCCGCATCTCCGCGGTACCGGAGGGCATGGAGTCGGCGACGATCCGGATGTGGTCGGGGGCACCGCCGAAGTGCTTGGTGATGCCGAGCAGCAGGGCGGCCTTGAAGGAGGTCAGCCGGGTGTCGAGGTCAAGGGCGGAGAACGGCAGGAGGATGCGGAGCGCCTGCGTGGTCAGCTCGTGGGCCAGCACCAGCCGGACGACCGGTTCTGCGGCGATGCCGTCGTCCCGGTGGCTGCACCAGTGGCTGTGCCGGGTGCCGATGCGCTCGGCATCCGGGTCCCAGGCCTGGGGGTGCGCACCGCGCACCGCCCCGCATTCGGTGCAGGTCTCGAAACCGGGGATCTGTTCCTGGCCGCCGGCGATCGTGTGCTCCGGCCCGGCGCTGCTGGCCGGACCCAGGTTGAGGGTGCGGATGGTGGCGACCCGGGCGAATTCGACACCGAACGGCACGTCGCCGGTGCGCTGCCAGGCTCGCAGGCCCTGCGGCTGGTCCGGATCGATGTCGACGAGGGTGACCACGGTGAAGCGGCGCTGCTCGCGTTCGTCCCGCTCGTCGGTCAGTCGGGCGTCCTCGCGCTTCTCGCGGGCGGTGACCCGTTCGGGCACCAGGACCTGGTGGACGGCGCCGGGGTCGCCGATCTGCGGTGTGCGGCAGCGCGGGCAGGCCGTCAGGTCGAGCCCGGTCTCCTCGGTGGCGACGAAGCCGCATTCGGGGCACAGGCGCCACTGGGCGTACGCGGTGCGGTTCTCGCCCGCGGCGGAGCCGAGGTCGACGCCGTTGACGACGTACTTGTAGCCGTCGGTGTGGAAGGAGTTCCCGGGGGCGAGTTCGGCGAGGGCCAGGCGGGCGCCGCGCCCGTACTCGGTCAGTTCCTCCTGGAACTCCCCGTCGCTGTCCTTCCACCACAGGGTGGCGTCCAGCAGGGTGGCGTCGTCGTGCAGGGTGTAGTTGGGCAGCAGGCCGAGGCGGACCATCGCGTTGAGCGAGTTCTCGGCGATGATCGCGTCGCGTCGGCGCCGGACCGATTTCTGCTCGGCGTAGAGCTGGCGCCGCGTCGCGTCGCGTGCCGGGTCGCCGGTGGCGGTGGCGAGTTCGTCGAAGGCCCGGCCGATCTGACGGAGCCGGGCGGCGAGCGCGTCGATCCGCTTGCGCCAGGCGGTGGCCGCGGTGGCGACGGCTTGCTCCAGACCGAGGGCGGCGAAGGCCTCGACGCCCTGTCGGGCCTCGGCCGCCATGGTGGGGAAGAGCGCAGTGAAGTCGCCGGCCAGCTGGGCGTGCCGGGCCTGCGTGACGTCCAGGAAGCGGCGGAACCAGCCGTCCTCGGCGAGGCCGCGCCGGAACAGCTCGCCGATCCGGGGCGGCATCGGCCGCTCGGGAATCGCGGTGCCCTGCCACAGGGTCCGGTCGGCGGCCCGGTCCAGGAGGAAGGCGAAGTACTGGCGGTGCAGGATCTCCGAGGCGTCCAGGTAGCAGTCGGGCGGGATGATCCGCCCGGCGAGCATCTGCTCGGGGGCGTGCAGGTAGTACTGGTTGCGGGCGCCCCGCGGCACGAAGGTGACAGTGAGCGAGTTGCCGGTGCGGCGGCCGGCCCGGCCGATGCGCTGGGCGTAGTTGGCGGGGGCGGGCGGCAGCGAGGCGAGCAGCACCGCGGAGAGGTCGCCGATGTCGATGCCGAGTTCCAGCGTGGGGGTGCAGGTGAGCACGTTGGGGTCGAAGGGCGAGGCACGGTGCTTGAACGCCTGCTCGACCTCCTCGCGGCGCCGACGGGTGAGTGCGCCGGTGTGCTCGGCCGTGAGCACGTCGCCCGGGCGGTCGACGGAGTACAGGCGCCGGTAGTAGTCGTCGCCGTAGTCGCGGTCGTCCTGGACGAAACGGCCCGGGCACTGGAAGCGGAGGCAGGGGGTGCCGAGCCATTCCGCCTGGCGGCCGGGCGGAACGGTCTGCCGCCAGGTGCAGGTGTCGCAGCGGACACCGCAGTCGTTGACGGTGGTCGCGGCGTCCGCGGCGGCGGAGTCGGAGAGGCTGTGGACCAGGACGTTCCTGGGGCGCAGCGCATAGACCGTGGAACCGCCGTCGGCCGGGTAGGTGGCCAGGACCTCGCGCTGGGCGAGCAGCTTCATCGCGCAGTCGGCCACGGCACGGGCCTCCTTGCGGTCGCACCCGAGTGCCCGGTGGCCCCAGTCGGCGAACCAGGTGCCGTCACGGTGGAGCGAGTCGAACTCGGTCCGGCCCGCCCGGTTGGCGATGGGGAAGGCCGGGGAGGCCAAGCCGCGGGGGAACGCGGGCATGCCGACGGGGCGGCCGCCCCAGATGGGCCAGCGCCGGGCGCCAGCCTGAGCGATGTAGGTGCCGAGCCAGGGATGGAACAGGGCACCGCGGAGCCGCATCCGTTCCAGGAGCCCGCGCAGGAAGACCAGGTACGCGGCGTCGTCGGTGGGCAGGGTGATCTGTCCGGGCAGGCGCTGGTGCATCTCGCGCAGCAGCCCGCAGACGGTCTCCGGCTCCGGCAGCACCACCTCGGCGGCGGCGGTACGGGTCAGCTCCAGAGTGCGGCCGAGCCGGGAACGCAGGCCGAACTCCAGCAGGGTCTGGAACACCATGCGCCCGTGCAGCATGGCCTCCCCCGCCTCACTGAAGCTGTCGGAGCCGTCGAGGAGGGTACGGATGTCCGGGTTGTCGCGGAGGTCGGGCGGGACGATGGACGCCAGCTTGGCGCGGTTCCCCGCCCCGGCCGCCCTGACCACGGCATCGGCAGCATCGGAGGCCAGGTCGTGCACGGCAACGGGCGCACCCGGCCGGAGCTGCTCGGCGAGCAGGCCGCGGAAGGTGAAACCGAAACTGCGGTTGGCGATGAACGCGGCCCGGTGGGTGGCGTCCTGCACCGAGTCGGTGAAGACCAGCAGCTTGCGTTCGCCGTTGTCGAGCCCCCGGTCGGAGAACAGCTGAGTGGTCGTCACCGATGCCAGCGTCGCGGTGCCCGCGCCGAGGAAGCGCATGCCGTCGTCCAGCTCGCAGGACGGGCAGCGGTCACCGTTCCCGGCGGGCAGCGGCCCGGCGGTGGTGATGACAGGCACCGTCTCGTGGGTGGGGACGGTTCGGAGCTCCTGTTCCTCCGCCAGCAGGTGCACCATCACCTGCTCACCCGGGCGGGCACGCAGCATCCAGCGAACGGCCCGGTTCCCCTGGGCGGAGGCCCGGTAGATCTCCAGCGGGCGGGTCTTCAGCTGCTGCCACTGCAGGTCCGTGGAGAGCGCGGCCCAGCCCGACCGGCCGCAGTGACGGCAGTAGACGGCAGGCAGGTGCGCTCGGTACGCCGGGCCGACCGGCCGGTGGGCGGGCAACCCGCCCGGCCGGTCGGCCGGGGACGGCTCGTCCGCGGCCGAGTCGATCTCCGGGGGCGGGTAGACGGCGAGGTTGGCACGGTTCGGCATGGAGTCGCCGGTAGGCCCGTCGTCGTCGAACCAGCGGAAGTGCGGCTCCGGGGTGGCAGCCCGGATGACGCGGCGGACCTCCCGCACCCAGAGCTGCGCCTCCACCCGCAGGAACGGCGCCACCCGATTGGTGACGGGGTCGAGCGTGCGAGCCTCCGAGATCAGGGCGAGGAGGCGGGCCAGGCCGATCGCCACCAGCGGCATGTCGGTCCGAGCCGCCTCGTCCCAGGCTCCGCCGCCACCGCGCTTGGCGAACTCCCGGGCGATGTCCGGGACCGTGACCGGGGTGTCGCCGGCGACGTCGAGCAGGGCCTTGACGAGATTGTGCTGACGCAGCTTCAGCCCGAGAACGACCGGGTCCACGTGGTCCATGCCGACGACCCGGCGGGCGAGTTCACCGAGCGCCGTCGGGTCGTCGAGCGGATCGGGCACTTCGGCCAGGTCGCGGGGACTGGGAAGCGGCAGCAGGAAGTCGGGTTCCGCAACGAACTCGGCCGGCGACTGCCGGTCCTCGCCGATGAGAGCCACATCTGGGAAGGGCGTGCCGAACACCTTCTCGGCGAAGTCGAGGAGGAGTTCCCGGTCGGACTTCTTCGGCCCCTCCGCAGCTGCGGCAGTGTCGTCGGCGGCGCCCGAACCGGAGCCGCCGCCGAGGGTGGCGGAGGTGGCGACCGGGGTGATCGAGCCGAGCGGGCAGCCGTCCTCCGCGGCGCGGGTGGCGGCGCCCAGACGACGCAGCAACATGGCGACGTCGGTGCCCTGGGCGCCGTCGTAGGTGTGGAACTCGTCGAGGACGACGTAGGTGAGGCTGTCCGTCTCCCAGAGCGGGACGTCCGGGATCCGCTGGAGGAGCAGGTCCAGCATCTTGTAGTTGGTGAGCAGGATGTCCGGCCGCTCGGCACGGATGGCCTCGCGGTCGGTGATCAGACGGGTGACGGTCGGGTCGCCCGAGAGGGAGGTGGAACCGGTGTCGCGGCCGAGCGAGTCGGGGACGGCCTCGTCCTCGGTCGTGACGGCCGGCTCGGAGGTGCCGCCGATGTAGATGCCGGCGGTGACGTCCTTCAGGGCCGCATTCTTGCTGAGGAGTTCGTCGATGCGGCGAGCCTGGTCGTCGGCCAGCGCGTTCATCGGGTACAACAGCAGCGCCTTGACGCCCTGTTGGCCTGCGGCGCGAGCGCGGGCGCAGTGGTCGAGGATCGGGATCAGGAACGACTCGGTCTTGCCGGAACCGGTGCCCGTGGTGACGATCGTCGGCTCGGGCGTGTGCCCGTTCTTGCTGGACAGCCGTCGCCAGGCGGCGGCCTGGTGGGTGTACGGCTTGAAGCCGCGGGGCCACCAGTCGAGGGCCCGCTCCCACCCCGGTGCCGCCTCGCGAAAGGGTGTGCGGACGCGGAGGTAGGGTCCGCGGAACAGCCGGCTCTCCGGCCGTTCGAGGAACGCGTCGAGCTCGTCGCGGACGTCGTCGTCAGCGAGCGCGAAACTCGTCGTCAGGTACGCGGCGAGGGCACGACGCAGATCCTCGACGGCCAGGGAGGGAAGCATGGCTGTTCGTTACCTGCTTTCGGTGCGGGTGTCGTCGGCTGCGGTGGCAAGGCCGAGGAGGTCGCCGTGGTCGCCGTGCTCAGCGGCGTACGCGGCGTAGTCGCCGTACTCGCCGGCGAGGAGGCGTGCGGTGAAGTCCGAGTGGGCGCGGGTCATCTCGGCCTCGCGGTTGGGCTTCACCCAGCCCTCGGGGACGGCCGGGGTGGGGTCGCCGGCGCGGGCGGCCTTGGCCCACGCCTTGACGAAGGCAGTCTCCTCATCGGTCTGGCGGATGCCCACGTTGTGGGTGGCCGCGCCGATCTTGTGGCCGTCCGGGGCAAAGAACATCTCCCACTCGTACTTGCGGAGGACGGCGAACTGGGAGCGGTACATGGCGCACAGCTGCTCGGCGGTCAGGCCGAGCATGACGGCGACGAGGGCATCGATCTCAACGAGGGCCATGCGGCGGTCGTATTCGGTGCGGAGGGGGGTCGCCATGGACCAGGTCGGCTCGACGGCCTGGATCGCCGGGCGGGTGGACTCGGGGTCGGTCCATCGGTCGGCAAGCCAGGCGGGCTCGAACAGTTCCTCCCAAAGGGGGGCATAGTCGCGGGTGAGGCAGTTCAGGCGAAGAGTGCGGATGAGGAGTGGGGTCGTAAGGGGGTGTTCGAGCGGGGCAGGGAAGCTGCGTGCCAGCTCAATGTTCACCTTCGACGAACCGGACACCTTGACGAGGTAGTCAAGCGGCAGTGAAGCCCAAAACCCCGCGATAGCAGACGTGTTACGCCTGGAAACGTATGCCAGGGTTTGAACTGCATCAACATGGGTGGGGCCGGGTGGGAAAATCGCAGCCTGCAGGGAACGCTCCGTGTTTGATGTGACCATCCTTCGCCAAGCGACTCGGAAGAATTCGCCGGAAGGAACATCACCCCAGACTCGGCGAGCCCCTTCGAAATCGCCAGGCGAGCAGGCGCGCCCGTAATTTACGCGGGGAAGAATGCGCTCAGGAAGATGCTCCAAATTCCAGGTCGAATAGTCCTTGTTTGACTTACATTCAGGATTTGGCTGCTTCGCGAAAGGTGTCGCGATAGAGAAGTGTGGACCTTGCAGAACTACATCGCCCCACGAAACTGGGAGATGAGTTCGCCATTCAATAATGCCGCCATCCTTTGCTCCGGCCTCGTCCAACTCCCGAGAGTGCCAGGGTTCGCCGCCCATGCGCTCCGGAAAGGTGGAAAGGGTGCGGAGGGCGCGATTATCTGCCGTGGTCACTGGCCGCAGTGTGCGCGCTTGGGTCGCAGGGGTGCCAGGAGGGTCAACCAGCGCGCCCCAGTCGCCCAGAGTGCCCTCTGACACCCGAACAATCCGCTCGCGATGCGGCCGCAGATCCCAGCCGCCTTCCGGGAACTGGATTCCCGGCAACTCCCCATCTCCATCGTGGTCAAATGAACGGTCTACTACCGAGGGGTGTACCACGCGTGCGATCTGGACGAAGTCGATCGGCCGTGGCGAGCCGTAGACGCTTACGCCAAAGTTTTTGTTGTTGTCGACATCCTCAAAGATTAGGGTATTGTTTCCGAACTGAAAGTGCCGCCGCAGGCGAGCGTACGTCACTGCGCGGAACGGCCCACCTGTAGGAACTGTAAAGTGGTTCTCCTCGTGAATAAGGGCCGCCGAGCCATGCTCATTCAGGTTGCGCCACGCCCGCTCCATGAAGCTGATGTACAGGTTCGTCTGCATTCCGGCCAGTAGCGCGTGGTCAACCGAGGAGCCGAGATGCTCGCTGGTGCCGGTCCATGACGAAGCATCGAGAAGATATGACCCCAAAGCTGACGGGTCGGCCAATACCTCCGACTTTCGGCCCGCCTTAAGCGAAGCGGATGCCTTTTCGACAAGCCCGAACCAAGCATCGTGCTCGGCAACCGCGAGAGCGTCATCCCACTCGACCTTCAACCACGGCGGGTTTCCCACCTGTAGGTCGAAGCCACCCTGCACGAACACATGGGCGAACTCCAACTCCCAATGAAAGAAACCCTCGCGGAGACTGATCACACCCACTTCCCCCAGCCAGGGGAAGTTCACGGTCACCGCGAGAAGGTCTGCACACTGGCTCAGAAGTCGGTCGTTTTGGTCATCGAGGGCCAACTGTTTGAAGTCGCCAGTGTCCGCGAAGAGCCCGAACTTGTCATCGTGTCCGGCCGTACTGCCACGCCTGCCGCCGACCTTGGCCTTCGGGATCGGGATACCCAACACGCCCTCGCAGAAGAAAAGCCACTCGTCCATCGTCGGCGGCGCTGGCGTGTCCGGCTGACCAACAGGCCAGAACCAAAGGGCACACCAGGCATCCATGACCAACTTGAGCCGACCGAGCGGCGATCCCGGAGCCCGCAGTTCGCTCTCGACCTGCTCGCGCGTGACCGCATCCGAGGAATGTGTCGGCAGCGGCCGGTCTTCCGGCACCCGCCAGACCTCAATGTCCCGGCGGATCTCCCGCTCGGAGACGATGAGCCGCCGCTGAGTCAGCTCCCACAGCCGCTCAACGCGAGTGGCGAGCGCCAGCAACCGCTTGGCCTGGGTAGCCGTCGGCGTCTTGGTGACCGCCATCCGCCAGGCAGCCAGCGCGTCGCGTTCCTCCTTCGCCAGCTCCTTCGCCTGCTTGGCATCCGCCACCGCGCCCCACCCCTTCGCCGGCAGCAGGAAGTGGTGGATCTCCTTACCTGTCTGGAATTCGCTGTCCTCCGCTCCCTCCCGCAGCGGCCGATCCGTCGGCACCGTCGTCAGCCACGCCTTCTTCTTCAGCGCTGCCGCGTCGTACACCGCCCGCCGCGCCCCGATCAGCGAGTTGCCACGCCGCAGGTGCATGCCGAACCACGGTGCCTTCAACCCCTCGTGCATCGCGTTGAGCCACAGCGACACCTCGGCCAGCTCCACCGCCGTTTGGTTGAGGTCGACGCCGTAGCAGTTGTGCAGCGCCAGGTACGCCTTGACCTTCTGCAGCTCCACCTCGTACCGGTCGGGCGGCAGTTGCTCGTCGACCTCCGCCATCCGCCGCCGCAGGTACTCCGCCGCGAGCTGGTTGATGGCCTCGTTGAGGAACGCGCCCGAACCCAGAGCGGGCTCGCACACCGTCAGGTCGAGGATCTCCCGCGCCGTCGTCGTCCTACCGTTTTGGTCCAGCAGCTCCGCCAGCGCGTGCTTGACCGTGCTCCGGGTGAGCACTTCGGGCGTGTAGTACGACGCCGAGCGCTGCCGTTCCCGACCGGACAGCCGGAAGACAAACGAGCCCTTCTTGTGGAGCACCCGCTTAGGCACACCCGTCAGGTCGTCGGGGCGCTTGACGAAGACCTCTTCCTCGTAGCTGTCGGCGTCCTTGACGGGAACGACCCAGGTGCCGGCCAGCCCGTCCGAGTCCGGCTTGGCGACCTCGTAGAGGTCTTCGGCGGCGAAGAAGCCGGTGTAGGACATCAGCCCCTCGTACACCGCGCCGAGCTGGTTGATGCCGAGCTGCGCGTACGAGATGAAGCCCTTGCCGGTGGCGCCGCCAGCCCTGGCGCCGCTCTTCCTGCCCTGGGTGAGCATGAGAAGATTGAGCACTCGCCACAGCACGCGGTTCCGCAGCCGGGTGTCGATCTTCTCGCCGTCGATGTTGACCGTGCCGATCAGCGGCGTGGCGTCCGCCTTGAACAGGTCGCTGCGCAGCGCCTCGAAGCGGAGCCCGTCCATGTCGAAGACGGCATCACCGGCCGCGGGCTCGTCGCCCAGGGCGCGGTGACCCTGATCCACGAGCCGGAACAGCAGCGCCAGCGACTCGTGGAAGTGGAAGCCGTCCTGCGACTCCTCGGGGAGGTCGTACGAGACGAGCTCGCCGAGCCTCGCCAAACCGTACCCGTCCTGGTAGGCGTCGTCGTTGGACGGGAGGATGCCGAGGTCGGGCCGGGCCTCCGCGTATAGCAGGAAGAGGATCCGGTACAGGTACCGCAGCGACTCCCGCGTCAGCCGAGTGGCGAGTTCGCCACTGTCGCCCAACTCGGCGGGGTCACCCCCCTGTTCGGTGATCCGGGCGAGGATCTCCTCGGCGATGAGCTCGATCGAGCGGCGCAGGCCTTCACGTAGTTCCTTGGAGACGCCGACCGCGTGCTTTCGGCCCTTGTCGACGAGACCGTCGAGGTAGCCGGCCGCGCCGCCCTCGGTCAGCAGCGACTCGGCGCCGAACAAGGCGGAGACCGCCTCCAGTTCGCCGCCATCGGCCGCGAGGTTGCGGTCCAGGGCGGCGTCCACACTGACGGCGAGGAAGCGCCCCTCGTGCCAGGCCGTGCGGTCGGCGAGCAGCACCGCACCGCCGGCGAGCAGCAGCACGAACCGCGGGGCGTATGCGTCCTCGCAGCCGAACAGGAAGCTGACCGCGTCGACGGCGCTGGTGACCGACTGGTGGCCGTCGAGGGCGATCGGGCTGAGGAGTTCGGCGCCGCCGTCCTCGGGATCGGCCACCAGAAGTTCGGCGTCGGTGCCCCAGGTGACGTCGAGCGCGACCAGTTCCGTGCCGCCCGGCCCCCGTACTGCGAAGGCCACCGGCACCTCGCGGGCCTTGTCCGCCTGGATGACCTCGAAGACGGTGCGGTGCAGGCGGCTGTGGCTGTCGCCGTCCCGCGGCTCGGTCTCCTCCCGGCCGGTATACGCCAGCGCAGCGAGCAGCCGGTCGTTGAGCGCGCGGAGCTCGGTGCCGCCTTGGTCGTCCGACTCGGTGATCCGGACCTTGGCCTTGAAGTACTCCCGGCCGAGCCCGCGCACTCCGCTGCGCGAGGACGGCGCCTCGGCCCGCTCGGCCGCAGTCCAGCGCTTGCGCAGGTCGGCGAGGTCCTTGCTGAAGAGCTCGGCAAGGTAGTGGGCGGAGATGTACTCACCGCGGTTGACGATCGCCTCGAATGCCACGGAGTTCACGCGCCCTTCTGCTCGGTGCCAGCGGCCGGGACGAGGACCCCGACGACCCGGACCATGGATTCGCCCTGCGTCGCCAACTGCTCGATGAGCTGCGCGACCTCTATCGCCGTCTTCTGCACGCGCTGCTCCGCATGCTGCCGGCGCACGCCGATCGTCAACTGCTCGTACGTCGACTCGCTGGCCCGGCGCCAGGCCGCCAGCCGCTTCTCGTACTCCTCCAGTTGCTCGACCAGCGGTTCCTCCTGAACCCGCCGCAGCTCGGAAAGATGCTCGCGGGTCGTCGCGACCGCAGCCGGAACGAGCGCCTGCAGAGCCGCGAGGTCACCCGTGAACTGCCGGTTCAGCATTTTCGGCCTGACCCCGGCCCGTTCGAGCACGCCCACCAGGTCGTCGTCGAACCAGGGAGCGCCACTGTCCAGCCCGGTGACGCACGACCAGGCCAGGACGGTCGGGTGCCCCTTGGCGTTGGAGTACATGCCCTGCATGAGGAACACCGGCTCCGCCACCTGCGCCGGGATGACCGGCGCCGTGTTGCGGGCCAGCCGCACCAGCACCTTGTCGGTGAGCCACTCCACCACCGGATGCTGGTCGGTCAGGTAGCTGACGTCGGGCCAGCCGGAGGTCTCCGTCCGCTCCTGCTTGGTGATCGCTCCCTTGCCCCGGGTACCGCTGCGCTCGCGCGCTTGGTCCAACCGCTCCTGGCCGAAGTCCCGGTCGAAGGTGACCCGCAGCTGGTCGAGCACACCCCGCTCGTCGAGGTAGGACTTGGGCAGCACCAGTAGACGCCGCTGGAGTTCCCGATCGGGGGTGAAGACCAGCATCTCGGGGTGGTCCTCGTCCCAGCGCTTGCCGATCTTCTGCTCGGGGTTCTCGTAGACCTCGCTCAGCGCCTCCTCCACGAAGGCGCGGGTGGAGGCGAAGAGCTGCGGTACCCGGTAGTCCTCGTCGGCACCGGTCGGGAGGTGCCCGGCCATGAACAGCTCGAACGGGTCCAGCGGGACGTCCGGCACGATGGCGTCGAAGGACGCGCCGGAGGCCAGCCCCTCCATGATCGCGTTCTTCTCGGCCTCCTCGTCACGCAGACCGAGGATGGACGCGGCCTCGCCGAGGGTGCGGTGGACCTCGTCCTCCCTCTCCAGGAGCCGCTCGGAGACCTTGCGGTCGGCCGACGGGTCGGCCGGGTCCTCGTTCTGCATGAGCAGCAGCAGGGCGCGGATCTCCGGGGAGTGCTGCTGACCGTAGCGGTCGATGCGGCCGTTGCGCTGCTCGATGGTGATCAGCGACCACGGAAGGTCGTAGTGGATCATCTGGTGGCACTGGCGGTGGAGGTTGACGCCCTCGGCCGCGATGTCGCCGGTGAGCAGGACCCGCAGATCGCTGCCGGCCAGCGAGAAGTCCTTGACGACGCGCTGCTGCTCGTCGTCGGAGAGGCCTCCGTGCAGCTGGCGGACGGCTCCGGCCCGCTGCGCTCCCTCGGCGAAACCGAGTGCCGCCGGCAGGTGGTCCTGCAGCATCTCCAGGGTGGCGCGGCGTTCGGAGAAGATGACGACCCGGGTGTCCGAGTGCGGTCCGACCTCGATCTCCTTCAGCTTGTCGACCAGGCGCCGGAGCTTCGCCGCCTGCCCCTTCTCCACCTCGTCGGCCAGCGCGCCGAGCGTCGTCAGCGCCGCCCGCTCAGCAGCCCGTTCCGCCTGCTCAGCCGGGCTCCTGCCGTCGATCCGCGCGATCCGGTTGTGCACCGTCTCGGCGAGGGCCTCGTGGGAGGAGAGGAACGCCTTGAGCAGGGTGTAGGGGAAGAGCCGCGCGCCATTGCCGGTCACCGGCGCCCTGCGGCCGTCGGCTGGCCTGATCCACACGTCGTACAGCTCGTCGAAGATCCGCTGTTCGGCCGCGGAGGCCCTGCACTCGATCGACTCGGGCTTCTTCCGGGTGGCCCATTTGTGGCCGATCTCCGCAGAAACGTCCGGGGACATCTTGTGCCGACGGATGTACAGGTGCTCCAGCTGGGTCTCGTCGTACTCGCTGGTGTCCGGGATCGCTGTGGGGTCGAGCAGGCTCAGCAGTTCGCCGAAGGAGGCGCGGTCACCGTTGTGCGGGGTGGCGCTGGCCAGGATCAGCGCGTCCGTCTTGGGCGCGAGCAGTTGGGCAAGGCGGTTGTTCTTCGTCCCGGTGTTGATCAGCTTGTGGGATTCGTCGATGACCACGGCGTCCCAGTTCACCTGCATCAGGTGGCTGCGCCAGCGGTCGGAGCGCAGCGTGTCGATCGAGATGATCGCGCGCTTGTAGTACGAGAACGGGTTGCGGCCAGCCGGGATCTGCTGACGGATGCGCTCGATGCCGCTGGAGTCCAGCCGGACCAGCGGAATCGCGAAACGCGTCCACAGCTCGTGCTGGAACTGCTCCAGGATGTGCTTCGGCGTGACCACCAGGATCCGCTCGCCGCGGCCACGCCGGATGAGCTCGGACAGCAGAAGCCCCACTTCGAGGGTCTTGCCCAGACCGACCGCGTCCGCGATCAGGAGCCGCGGGCGCAGCCCCTGCAGGGCGGCCCGGGCGGGCTCGCGCTGGTAGGCGAGGTCGTCGACCAGGTGCGTGCCGACCGTGGCAAGGCGCTGCTCGGAGAGCGGGAGCGGGGTCTTGCGGATCAGCGCGTCGATGAACAGGCGGGACCGACGACACTCCGGGGAATCGTCGGGAACGAGCTCGGTGTCCTCCGGGCGGAGCGGGGTGACCTCGTCGAGCCCGGGATGGGCGAAGAACACCGCGCGCTGGTCCCGGACCAGCGGGGAGGTACCGCGCACGTCCAGGCGGGTACCGTCCTTGGCGGTCTCGGTGACCTCGACGACGAGCCAGTCCTCGTCGCGGGCGCGGACCTGCATGCCCGCTGCGAACTTCGCCGTTCCTGGCGCACCCTCTGCGGTGGTGGTCACCGGGTGTCTCCTCGATCGTGTGCTGTGCTGATGTCGTCTGCCTGCCGGCTATCGCGGCTTACGTGGTTACCGGGGCTTCCTGGGCTGCCGTGGTTTCGGCGGTCTCGGTGGCTGCCGTGGGCTTGTGATGCGTGCCTATCGTGGTTCTCATCCTCCGTAGTCGGCGCGGCGATCGCTGATGCGGTCGCGCCACCGTTCGGCCCAGGCGCCTGCGTGAGCACGGTCTGACTGCTCCTGCTGGGGCAGGCCGAACGAATGCACCGCAGGTCTCGAGGCCGGCGCCGTCGGTACGGGAGCCGGCGGGGCGGCCTCGTGCTCGCGGAGGCCGGCCAGAAATGCGGCGGGCAGTGGCGGATACGCCTGGCTCCCGATCGGGAGTCCCTGATCCACCAGCCGTTCCATCGCCTCCTCAAGCACACTCTGTGCCGTGGGCCGGTCCTCTGCCTCGAAGGCCAGCGTGTGCGCGACGAGGTCGTGCAGCTCTGCCGGCAGGCCCTCGAGATCTGGTTCCACATCAAGCGTGCGCTGGGCCACCGACTGCGCATGGAACGGGACATGACCGGTGACGGCATGGACCAGCGTCGCACCGAGGCTGTACACGTCCGCGGCCTCGCTCGCCCTGCGGGAGTCCGCGGCCTGTTCCGGCGCCATGTAGGCAAGCGTGCCGAGCGCTGCATCGACCGTGGTCAGCCCGGTGAGACCGCTCACGTGCGAGATGCCGAAGTCGATGACCCTGACGCCGTCGGACGCCACCAGCACGTTGGCGGGCTTGAGGTCCCGGTGGAGCAGCCGGACGGAGTGAATGTGCATCAGAGCGTCCGCGAGCCCGGCCGCGAGCCACCAGGCCCCGACCGCGCTCACCGCTCCGTGCTGTTCGATCAGGGCGAGCAGGGAGGGCGCATGGACGTACTCGGTCGCGATCCACGGCTGCGCAGCCTCCGGGTCTGCGTCGACGAGGGCCGCCGTGTGGAAGCCGCCCACCCGCCGGATGGCTTCGAGCTCCTGCGCGAAGCGCCGCCGGAAGTACGGGTCGTCGGCGAGCGCGGGCTTGATGACCTTGACGGCCACCGGGCGTGCCGATCGATAGCCGAGATAGACCACACCCATGGCGCCCCGGCCCAGCCTGCCGACCAGCCGAAATCCGGCGATCTGCTGCGGGTCCGTTGCACCGAGCGGCTGCAGCACCTGTACCCCTGTCCCCGGCCGACGGGTCGAAGCCCCCGTGCCGGTGGTCATGATCCGTCCCCGATCGATCTTGGGAGACTACCAACGGTGCGTGTCACTTTCCGCTGGTCTCCTGGTCTCGTTCCGTGATCGTTGCCGAATCGCGGCGGGCGGGCAGCAGGGCGCCGTTGGTCAGGCCGTCGAAGGCGAGACCAGCTGCGCGGGCTCCGAGATCGGCAGCCTCGCGGAGCAGTTGCTCGAAAGCTGCGAGGCGGCGGAAGGAGTCGGCGTAGTCCCGCTGGCGCTCGATGTCCATCTGTGGCAACTGCGCACTGCGGACGTCGGATCGGAAGGTGCCGGTGGCACTCGTGCTGCGTCGGGTGTTGGCAGCGCTTCGAAGAAAGCCTCGAAGATAATCACTGTCGAGTTGGGGCGTGCTGGAGAGAGCGGAGGCGCCGTCGAGTTCGACCAGACCCCCTCGGATCAGAGCGCCCACACCGATTGTGGCGGTCTCGAAACGTCCGGGCCCGGCAGGAAGCTCCGGCAGCAGGAGGGACATTTCCTGGACGAGCGCGAGCAGCCGGGCACGCTTTTCGGTGTACTCGGCCAGGACGTCGACGCCGACGGCTGCGATGTACCGGCCGGGGCTCAGGTCCACCTCCTCGTCGAGGAGATCCACCACCGGAACGTCCAGGGTGTGCTCGCCAGCAGGCCGGCCCACGCGATCGGGATCCTCCCCGGAGAGGTCGATCATACGAACGCATTGGACTCCGCTCTCGTCCTCCGCGGGCCGACGCAGGATCCAGAGATGGAGCGGCAGTGCGTGGGCCGCGGCGAGACCGGCCGGCAGGGCGACGACGGAGATGAGACTGCCCCGGCGGAGCAGTTCGGCACGAATGCGGCGGCCTGCCTTGCGGTAGGCGACGGAAGCGGGCATCACGATCAACGCCCGCCCGCCGGGTGCCGTGTGCGCGTAACAGTGCTGGAGCCAGGCGAGCTCGCCCTCCGAGCGCGGCGGCACGCCCAACTCCCAACGCGAGTCGAGCAGAAGGTCGTCCCTTCCCCAGTCCGACACGGCCACTGGTGGCTCGCAGACGACCAGATCGGCGCGGAGGTCGGGGAAGCGGTCCTCTCGCAGCGAGTCACCGACGGCCGCCTCGACCTCCTTGCCGCTCACGAGCTGTGCCCGCAGAGCTGCCAGTTCCACGGAGCCGGCGTCAAGGTCCTGGCCGATGCCGATGGCGGAATCCCCGACCGCGCCGACTGCGAGAAGAAGGCTCCCCTTGCCGCAGGCCGGGTCGAAAATCGTCCCGCCGACCGGTGCCGCGAATTCGGCAACGATCCGGGCAAGCCGCGGTGTCGACATCGCCTCACCGCTGCTTCGGGCAGTGGAGGCGATATGGCGGTCAACGAGGTTCGAAAAGAACTCACCGGGAGAGCGCTCCGCGGCCATTTCATCAACAGCGGCCAGGAGCGCGTCGTCCAGTGGTTCGGACGACGAATCCGACCCCTGATCCGCCAAATAACGCCCGACGGCACCCAGCGCGGACGCCGTGTCGTCGCCGAAGCGCATGCGGAGGAGATGCCAGAGACCGACCTCCCCGGAGCTCTCTTGGCCTTTGCCCTGCTCGTCCAACCACTGCTGGACCTCCGCCAGGGAGAACAGCGGACTAGTGGCCGTACCGGCGGCAGGTGCGGGGAAGTCTGTATGCCGCCGACGCCAGTTGGACACGGCAGCCCTGGTCACACCTGCCAGACGCGCGATGTCGGCGGCCGTTACAACTGCGGGGGCGGCATCGTCCGGAGACGTCATGACTCATACTGTACACGCCGTTCACAGTCGCAATCAAGTATCGTGTTGATACTGCTAACGCGACCCCGTAAGGGTCCCGTCGGGTGCCCCGCGAGGCACCCCCGGCCAACCGGCTCGGGCCTTGGCGCAGTTCCTTCACCTCGGGTGACCAAGATCCACCTGCATGTCGAGTTCATGATGCTCCGCGGACGAGCAATATGTCGGACCATCGTGTCTGGATATGTCCGAGAGCAGCTGTCGGCGCCCTAGCATCCGATACGCAGAACACCTCGCGCCGCTCACGTCGGATTCAGTAACCTGCCCGCGTGGAAATCGCCGCTGACCCAGTCCTTGCCGAACAGCATGCCAATGCCGCAGAGGTTCGGCGCCTCGCCGCACAGGAGGAACGGCGGCGCCAGAAAGCCGGTAACCGTGCAAGCGGGTTCGCACTACGCCGATGGCGCCTGGCAGGCATCAACGGCCAGGGCGCCGTCGATGCCATCACCACCGTTCTCCAGGCCGTCCTCAAATCATCCGACGCGGCCGCACCGCACCTGATCCTCCACCGCGCGGCGGCCGTGAAGGCGCTCGGTGGCGAACCTGACGACGCCTTGGTGCCGGCACTTCCCCAGTTGCTGCGCACCTGCGTCCCCGAAGACGTCCTCCGGCACCTTCGCGCTCTGCGCGAGGCCGGGATCGAGTGGCTGACGCCCGAGGCGGCAATCCGTCTCGGCATCCTCTGCTCGACCGCTCCGGACCGTAGGCTGGCCCACACTCCGCATCCGGGCGGAGCAGGTCCCGCCTACGAGCTCTTCGTGTCCCTCGTGACCCGGCGGACCAGCCGCGGTCTTCGCGGGCACATTCCCAGCCTGATTCCGACGCTCTCGCCCACTGCCTTGGACACGCTGATCGACAGTGGTGCAGTCACACACTCCGACCACCCCTGGGACCTGCGGCCCTCGGACGAGGCCGCTTATCTGCGGGCCAGGACAGCACCGGAACTCCTCACGGCGGCCGAAGCCGAGGAACTGGGCTGGCTTGCCTACGAACGCCGTGAAGCCTTCCGCTCCGGCTGGGTGCTACCCGTCGACGAATCCACGGCCGACGACGCCCCGGACCTCTACGACTATCTCGAACAGCTCACGGTCGGTGAGACCCATCACCTCAATGACCTCGACCAACTGCTGCCGGATGCCCAGCGGGTGGCACTCCGTGATCTCAGGTCCTACTGCACTCTGGGCAGTTGGCCACCCCACTTGCTGGCCGATCGTGGCCTGTGGCTGCTCATGGAAACCCTCTGGCGCCCCGGCGGAGTCATCCACGGCCGCCTCAGTGAGTTCCATGCGTGGGCGGGCCTGCGCAGGGCCAGGGCATTGATCAGCATCGGTGACCTCGAAGCAGCCCAGGCTCAGGTGACCCGCTTGCTCCAGGTTGGTGCTGCGCCCCCTCAGTACCGCGCCGAGGTGGAAAATCTGAATGCCTACCTGGCGTTCTGCGACGACCGGTTGCAGGAGGCCGAACGCATCCTCACCAGGGCCCTGGAACTGTATGCGTCGGAGGGCAGTCTCCTGTCGGAACAGGCCGAAGCCGGCCGGCACCGGTTGGAGTCGAACCTGATGGTGGTCGAGCGCCGCCGGGCCACCAAGAAGAACGACCGCGTCCCGGCTGCCAATCCCTTCCTGGAGCTCGGTGTCCCGCACGGCATGCTCAGCTGGGAGGATCTCTACCGCGAGCTCACGGCCGAGGCGGTCGAGCAGCGCGACACCGAGGAACGGGCCCGGCTCAACGACATCCGAACCCGGATCGAGTCGGTGTTGCGGAATGGTGAGACCGAAGCTGGCGTCTTCTTCGTCCCTCATGACGAAGCCCCCTACCAGGACCCCGACGAGCGATCGGATCTCCTCGTACCGCCATTGGCCCCGTTGGGACGGCGTACTGCGGAGCTCACCACGGAGGAGACGGAGGGCATCAGGGCGGACGCGGCGGTCGAGCTTCTCGATGGGTTTCTGACGTCTCCGCCCCGCGTCCATCGTCAGCGAACCTGACAGGATGTTCGTTCCAAGCACCGTCCCTCCGAGCCTTGTCGAGTTCTCGGGATCGTCCCCCGCACCTGCTCCCCATCAAGGACCGCACCCATGTACATCCCTCGCCGGCACAAGCCCGGAAAGCAGAACCAGAGGGTTCCGAAAGACCTTCGCCCGCACCGGCCTTGTCCGCACTGCGGACAGGTGCGAGCAGATCCCCAACCTCCTTCGACCAAAGCGACCGGGAGGCGTCG
Organism: Kitasatospora sp. NPDC048365; assembly: GCF_043200835.1. Lineage (NCBI taxonomy): Bacteria > Bacillati > Actinomycetota > Actinomycetes > Kitasatosporales > Streptomycetaceae > Kitasatospora > Kitasatospora sp. NPDC048365. Next base: position 83,214 of record NZ_JBICYJ010000017.1, on the reverse strand, counting down.
GCGGAAGACTGTCACCAACCCCTTGATGTCGACGGCCGTACCCGGCGGACAGCCGACCTCGGGGGCCGGTCCGGAGTCGGCCTGGCGCAAGGAGACCGAGCCGCTGGAGGCTGGCACGCTCGTGCGCCGCCTGGCCGAAGCAATTCCGGCAGCGTTGGCGTCCCAGGATGCGGAGCAGCAGGCCGCGGGCGCCTCCGCCGCTGTTGCCTCCGCCGTCCGCTCGGCCGTTCTGGCGGAATTCCGTACCCGGGCACAGTTCGCCGGTCGTATCTGCGAGATCGACGCCCGTATATGGGGGCAGGAAGGCATCCCGGACGTCATGCGGAGCACCGCCGACGAGCACCTCTCCCAGCTCGGTCTGCGCCGCGTCACCGACCCGGTGGACGGCGCTGAACTCTTCGTCATCACGGAGGGCAAGGGCGATGTGCTGGAGGTCATCCGTCCGGCCTATCTCGACGAGGTCACGGGGCAGACCGTCCTCGGCGGCCAGCTGCGCCGCCGACCGGCAGCCCCCGCCGGGCACAACAACGCGCCGGGAAATGACGAGTCAGCGCGAGGTGAAGAGCAGTGACGACGACCGGCATCGACTTCGGCACCACCAACTCGGTGGTGGCCCAGTGGAACGGCGAGTACGTCGAGCCATTGGAGCTCGGCGCCTACGGGCTGGACGCGGACTGGCGGCGGCCCGGCTTCGAGTTGCTCTTCCCCTCAGTGGTCGGCACCAGCTCACTTCGTGAAGGCACGCTCTTCGGCTGGGAGGCCAAACTCCGCTCGGAGGAGGCCGTGGAGGCGTGCAAGCGGCTGCTGCGTGCCGAGGAGTTCGTCACGGTCGCCGGTCGGCGGTTCGCCGCCACCACGGTGGCAGCGGGAGTGTTCCGCAAGATGGCCGAGCTTGCCGAGCGGGAGGCCGCGACCACCATCGACAGTGCCGTGGTCACCGTGCCCGCCAACGCAACGGGTGCTGCCCGGTTCAGAACCCGGGAGGCTGCCAAGTTCGCCGGAATCAAGGTGAAGGCGCTCCTCAACGAGCCCACCGCGGCAGCAATCTCCTACGTGCACGGCCTACCTGAAGGGGCCGCGGACGGCCAGTTCCTCGTCTTCGACTGGGGCGGAGGCACCATGGACGCCACTGTCCTCGTCCACGACAGCAGGCTCCGCTTCCTCGACGAGAAGGCCTCCCGCGGCGTCAACCGGCTTGGCGGCATCGAGCTCGACGAGCGACTGAAGCGGATGGTCCTGGAACGAGCGCCGCGGCAGCGCCGCTGGTCACCGTCGCAGCAGCGGCAGTTCGCGCTGGACATCGAACGATCGAAGATCCTGCTTTCCAAGCAGCCCTCGGTCCTCGTGCCCACCCCGGACGGCGAGATGGTGGAGATCCATCAGGGCGACTTCGAGAATGAGATCGATGATTTGATCACGCGGGCTCTGGATCCGGTGGAGGAGTGCCTCGCGGATCTCCGAATGGAGCCCGACGAGATCACTGCCGTACTCATGATCGGTGGCAGCAGTCAGATCCCCGCCGTACGCGAGGCGGTGGCCGATGCTCTCGACTGCGATCTGGTGGACTCTGCCAAGTGCGACCCCCTCACCGCAGTGGCCCGCGGTGCCGCCATCGCGGCCGCCACCTTGGACGGAGAGCTCAAGGGCGTTGTCCAGGTGGTGAACAGCCACGCGCTGGGTACACGGGTGAAGGACTCCAACGGCCGGGAGAAGTTCAGCACGGTGATTCCCCGGCGCAACCCACTGCCCCGCGAGCTGGAGAGGTCCTACAGCCCGCACAGTGCGCGTGACACCAGCTTGAAGATCGAGGTCTGGGAAGGAGATCCTGACCTGCCGCTCACGGACCAGGACAACGTCAAGCTGGACACGCTGACGCTGACCTACCCTCCGGGCAGCGGCAGCCAGGGCCGCGACTTCCGTCTCCGCTATACCTACGACGCCGATGGCTTGCTGCAGGTGAAAGCATGGGTGGAGGGCATCGACCGACCGGTGCTCGACCAGACCGTGGACAGCTTCGGCGGCACCGGCGTGCCGTCGGAAGTGGCCCGCGAACTCGATGCCCTGACGACGGTCAAGTCCCGAGGGCCCGCCGAGCCCCCCAAGCCCACACACCAGCCGCTGGTCCCCAAGCCGACACCCCCGACGCGCCGACAGTCCGTCTCCGGTGCTGCTTCGCCAACCACGCCACGGGAGGAGAATCCTCCACTGGTGGTGGACGGTTCGAATATGGCCTGGGTATCCGCGCCGAGCCGTCAGGCAGGCGGACGCCCCAGCATGGCCCGTCTGCAGCAAGGCATCCTCGAACTGAGGCGTCAGTACCCGGGAAGGTCCGTTCACGTGGTGGTCGATGCCACGCTCCGCCATGACGTGGCACCCGAGGAACGGGAGGCCGTCGACCAGGCAATCAACGCCGGTAGCGTGGTCCAGCCTCCGGCGGGCACGGAGGGCCGCGGCGATGCCCTGGTCCTGGACATTGCAGCGCAGGTGAATGGCATCGTCGTGTCGAACGACAACTTCGCACCGTTCCAGCACAACCATCCCTGGCTCCGCACCCAGGGCAGGGTGCTCGGCGCGACCGTGTCGCAAGGGGTCTGGGTCTTCAGCGCACGGACACCTCCTCAGCCCAGGCAGCAGCATCGCGTGTAACGCGCCGAGGCGGGGCTGCCGTTGCGCTCGGCAGCCCCGCCCGATCGCGTCCCGCTGAGTGGCGCAGCAGATCTTGGTGTAACCCCTGATCCGCCTTCGCCTTCTCCTGGGTGGCGAAGCCCGATTCCTCGGCCTGCCGCCCGGCGGCGTTGCGGTAGCGGATCTTGCACTCGTGCGGGCAGCGCGGCCACCGGCTCTCGGGGTGCTCACAGTCCTTGAAGAAGCTGCCCATGCCGCGGACGAGGTTGATGGTGGCGATGGTTGTCGATCCCCCGGGTACCTTGCTGAGCTTTTGCTGACCCCGGATGGTCGGCCATACCCCTGAGCTGGGAAGAAGCGCCAACCACGTGATATGTGGTGGAACTTCATCGGCCGCACCCACGAGGACATCGCCCGCGCCCGCGACGACTGGCAGCAGCAGAGCGACCGCTACGGCCAGGTCCACGGCTACCCGGGCGACCGCCTCCCCGCTCCTGAACTCCCCAACCTCGCGCTCAAGCCCCGAGGCAACCGCCACTGACCTGCGCGGGGCTCGGCGTCGCACTGGCTGCTCGCCGACTGGGCACACCGTCTCCGACTCCGTGCGGCCGAGCTCGGCGGTCCGTGCCGCGCCAGCGTCGGGCCCTGGCTTCCCGGCGCTGGGGCATCACGGGAAGAGCCCGTACAGGTTCCTGGTGGGGGGTGTATCAGCGGGACCGTGCGAGCGGGGGCCCCGGTGGGCCGCGAGCAGGATCGGGTGGCCGAGGAGCAGGTTGCCGGCAAAGTCGGCGAGGGCGGCGGTGTTGGCGCGCAGAACCGCGGTCAGCTCGGGCGCCCGGACTCCGGGGTCGGGCCAGAGTTCGAGAAGTGCGTCGGCAGTCGCCCGGACGATCGCGGGAAGGTCCGCGGCCGCGGTGCTCTCCCGGGCGGCACGCGCGGTCAGGACGTGCAGTCGCACCTCACGGTCGGTGTCGCGGGTCGCGTGGGTGAGCAGGGCGTGGCGGTGGAGCAGGCGCAGCGCGTCCCGCGCATCCTGGGAGGTGACCGGGTCCGGGCGGTGAACGCGGGGCCGCGACGGGGTGCGGTGGGCAGTGAGGTAGTCGGTCACGGCGCTGGTGGCCCACAGTGCCTGGGGATGGCCCGCGGGGTCGAGGTGGGCGGCGAGGCGAAGGGCAGGCACCGCCAGGCCCACGGGTCCGTACCGGTCGGCGGCGTCCAGGGTGAGCAGCAGGGAAGCGGTGATTCTCCGGCCGTAACCCTCGGTGTCGGCGCTTCGCGGGAGCAGGCGATCCAGACGTCCTGCGCGGCCCGTGAGGTGACGGAGGTAGTCGCGACAGGCAATGTCCTCGTTGATCATGAAGGCGGCAGCCCGGGAGAGGGCCAGGGGCAGTCCGCCGAGGGCACCGACCAGATCAGCCGCCTGCGTGTCGAGAAGATGGGTGGCTTCGGCGGAGGACATTCGCTCGTGCAGGTAGGCGAACGCTTCGGCGGGAGTGTAGGTGCCGACATCGATGACTGTTCGGCCAGCGCCCGAGAGGCGCGCATCGCGAAGTCGGGTCGTGGCCAGCACGCGTCCTCGGGGTCCGGACCCCGCCCGGGTGGGCGGCCACCACGGCATTGCGGCTCCGAGATCGGTCAGGTCGTCAAGGACGACCAACCAGGTCGAGTCCGTCACCGCGAGCCAGTTCAGGAACGCGCGCGCGTCGTGCTCCGGGTCCTCCCCGGTCGCGTCGGGCACCCAGACCTGCCGTGCAGCTCGAGCGAACGTCGTGACGATCTGTGAGGTCTCGGTGGCGTCCGCCCACACCACCACGTCCACGTCCCGCCCGCGAGCCTGGTGGGCAAGGGCAGCCGCGAGTTGGGACTTGCCCACTCCTCCGGGGCCGGACAGCACCTGGGTGCCGGTGGCGTGCTGCCCGCCGGACCGGTCGATCTCGTGGCGAATGCTCTCACGGGGCTGGAAGGCCGAGGCCAGCAGCGGTACCACGCCGACCAGCAGCGGACGACTGGGCGCAGTGGAGGTCGATACGTGGATGTGATGGGCGGCGACCGTTCCGTTCGACGTGACGATCGTGGTGGTGACGGGGTCAGAAGCCGGTTCCTCCTCGCTCGGGGACCGCGACCCGGCCGGGTCCCGATCGTCGGTGGGATGCGAGGCCAGGTCCACCAGCTCCTGCAGGGCGGCGATCAGCGCACTCCGATCGGCGCCGACGGTCTCCTCCAGCAGTTCCAGGAAGCGGAGCGCCCATGCCGCCGCTGCCCGTTCCTGCGCCGCTCCGGCGCGGCCCGGTCCGGCATCGAACAGGTCACCGGCCGTGCGGTCGAGCTGTGTCAGTGCTGCCGCACGGTCGCCGGGACGCCTCCCCGGTCGTCCGAACTGCCGGGCAACGCGGTCGCGGAAGACGTCCCAGACCCCCGTACCGGCAGCCTGCGACACAGCCCTCCCGGCCGCTGTCGCCAACGTGATCAACTCGACACCCACGCGTCCCCCCAGCCCGCCACGGCGGCCCCGCACACCGCTGGCGCCGTGTCACCGAAGCGTAGTGTCGCGGCGTTCCGCGTGTGGCGGATCCTGCGTCTGTCCCGCGGGCCGGCCGACCACGGGGCCTCGGGCTGCCAGGGCCTCCGGTCACCGCTTGACGACACCCTTCCTACGCGCTGTAACGTGGCGCGACGTCAGGTGCCGCCACGGAGCGGCCTGCAGTACTGGGGGCGGGAATGGCGGACATCGGGCTGGCTGCGGCGCTCGAGGAGTTGCGACAGGAGCTGTACGAGGCTCAGGACCAGGGCGCCCGGCAGCAGTTCGGTTTCATCGTCAACGAGGCCCAGCTGGAACTCCTGCTGGAGCTGCGGGACAGCGGCAAGGCCGACGGCAAGATGACCTTCGGTGTCGCTGCCGTGGGGGCGGCCGGCGAGCACACCACGGTCCGGACCCACAAGCTGACGCTCAAGCTCGCGATCCGCGACCGTGCCGCCGGCAATTCCGACCCGGAGATCAGCGACAACGAGGTCAGGAACTGGGACGAGGAGTGAGATGGATCCGCGCAGACTGGCGCTGATCCGCTCCGGATCGACCGGGAAGCAACGGAGCACCGGGTCCGGCTACCTGATCGCCCCGCGGCTGGTACTGACCGCGAGTCACATCCTGATGGACGACGAGAGCCGGTCGCGCTGGCCGGAGATCCGCGTACGGCTGGGCCACCCGAACAGCGGCACGACACTGGACGCCGAGGTGGAGAAGGTCTGGGACCACCCGACCCTGGACATGGCCCTGCTGTTGCTCGGCGCGGACACGGGCATCGAGGGACCCGTCCGCTGGGGTCGGCCCGTGGGGCGGGCGCCGCTTCGGTACGAAGGGCTCGGCTTCCCGCTGGCCGGCGTCGTCGGTGAGCGCGAGGTGGAGCACCTGCGCGGTGAACTCCCGCCGTTGTCGTCCGGCTCTGCGCACCGCTACGTGCTGGACCAGGACCCGGTGCCCGACGCCAGGCCCGACGGGAGGACGCCCTGGGCGGGAGCCTCCGGGGCCGCGGTCTTCTGCGACGACCACCTGGTCGGCGTGGTGATCCGGGCGGGCCAAGGGTTCGGCCCCGGGCGGCTCCGGGCGGCGCCGGCCCACGCTCTCACGGCGGACAGCTGCTTCGCGCAGGTCCTCGCCGAGCACGGCGCCGGGCTGCCGTGTCCGGTCGACATCGGGGCCGCGCTGCCCGCGGAGCGTCCGGCGTCCGAGTACAGCGACTGGGAGCGCGAGATCGAGGCCGCCCTGTGGAGATGGCTTCCCGCACCGGACGCCCTTGCCGCCCAGTACCGTTCGCTGGCTTCCACGTTGGGCTACAAGATACCCGGCAACGCGCAGCCGTCGATCGGACACCTGACCGCCATGGTCGCCGCGCATCCGCGTGGACTCGCCTCGCTCAGCGGCACCCTGGTAGGGGCCGTCGGCGAGGCCCACCGCGCAGGGGTCGCCCGCCTGCTGGTCCGCGCCCGGGCCCTGCTGGGATCCCCGCTGCTGTCGGTCGACGAGTACGACCGCCTGCTGGACCTGCTGGGTCGGATCCTGAAGGAGCGCCCCACGCTGCTCCCGCACGCGTCGCGAGAAGCCCTGCGCTATGCCGTCCTCCCGGAGGCGCTGACCCGGCCGGGGTTCTCAGTCGACGACCTGGACTCCGCCGTCGGGGGGTTGGAGGCGATGCCCGACGGTGAACAGGTCCCGGCGGGCAGCCCGTCGGTGCCGGCCCTGGTGAAGGTGGTCGAGTACGTCGCGGCCGCCGTGGACGCGGCCGCCGGAGACCAACTGCGTTCCTGGTCCGACACGGTGGCGCACCGGACCGGAATCCACCGGACCGCGATCGGCGAGCGACGTGCCGACGCCCACCGATGGGCGTCCAGGCCGCTGTCGCCGGTGAGCCGCGTGGTCATGGAGCTGACCGGCGTCCCGGGGGCCGCCGACGAGCGTTACACCTGCCGGATCCTGCTGGTGAGAACGGACGGAACGCACGCCTTCCTGCACGAGCCGGAGACGGTGCCTCGGACCCCCGAGGAGATCGCCCGCTGCCTTCAGGACGCGGTGGAGTCCATGGTCGTCGAACCCAGCTGGGGGCGTGACGGGAATGACGTGCCGTGGGTGACCGTCCTCGTCGACCGCCAGGGGCTCCACTTGGCCGTCGACGAGTGGAACCCGGGCGCGCCCAACGAGCTCCTCCCGGGCCAGCCCATCGGTGCGGACTACCACGTCACGCTGAGCTGCCCGGAGATCAGCGAGATCGTGCCCAAGCGAGAGGCCGACCAGCAGCGCCGTTGGGCCGCAGGTTCGTCGGCGACGTTGACCGCCGACCGTACCACCGCGTCCGCGGTGCAGCTTCGCCACCGGCTGCAGACGGACCACCGGGACACCGCCCGGGTGGTCCTGCACGGACCACCGGATCAGCGGGCGACCCTTCTGACGTGCTGTCTTGCGCTGGGGGTGCCGGTCATCCTGTGGGACCGTCAAGCCGTCAACTTCGAGGACGCCGACAGGCTGGGCCCGCTCGAACCGGTCGGCCCGCTGCCCGACCTCGTGGAACGGCTCCGGGTCTTCCGGAGCGCGACCTTCGCCCAGGCCGGAGCCAGACCGGCGCGCCCGTCCCTCGTGTGGGAGGACGGCAGCAGCCATCCCGTGCCCGAGCCGCTGCACCTGATGGACCCCGGAAGGAAGAACACGCCATCATGACCACGACTGAGCTCGGCGCCGCCGGCGAGTCCGATCGACCCGAGGACGCCTGGAGGCTGTTCCGGGGCGACGGGACGACCAGGGCGACGGCCTTCCCCCCGGCCCCGCCGTGGCGGCGGTTCGGAACCACGGAGCCGGCCGGTCATGCTCCCCGGCCCTACCTCATCGGCCCCGACGAGGCGGACATCGTCAACGCGGCCCTGCACCTGCGGCGACCTCTGCTGGTGACCGGGCATCCCGGCACCGGCAAGTCCTCGTTGGCGTACGCCGTCGCGCACGAGCTGGCACTCGGCCGCGTCCTCCACTGGCCCGTCAACAGCCGCTCCACCCTGCAGGACGCCCTCTACCGGTACGACGCCGTCGGCCGCCTGCGCGAGGCCAACCTCCGCCGCGACAGCCAGGGCCGGGAACCCGATGTCGGCCAGTACCTCCGACTCGGGCCGCTGGGCAACGCCCTGGTGCCGCGGGACCGCCCTCGGGTCCTGCTGATCGACGAGTTGGACAAGGGAGACGTCGACCTTCCCAACGACCTGCTCACGGTGTTCGAGGAGGGCGAGTTCGCCATTCCGGAACTCGTCCGCCTGGCCGACGGGGACCACCCCGTCGAGGTCCAGACCGACGACATCGACCGTCCGGTCGCGGTCAGCCGCGGACGGATCCGCTGTGAGGCCTTCCCTGTGGTGGTGATCACCAGCAACGGGGAACGCGACTTCCCGCCGGCATTCCTGCGGCGCTGTGTCCGACTGGACCTGCCCGAGCCGGACGAGGACCGTCTGCGCGACATCGTCGCCGCCCACCTCGGCCGGGACGGGTTGGGCGACATCGACGACCTGGTCGGCCACTTCCTCGGCCGCCGGGCGCCCGGCGAACTCGCCACGGACCAACTGCTCAACGCCGTCTTCCTTCGGCAGAGCGGCGTCAACCTCGACGCTGGACGGCTGCTGGAAGCTGTACTCCACCAACTGGGCGGAGCGGTCTGAGAGATGCTCGGACGGCTGCGGGAGGTACTGGCGAACGCCGGGGTCGAGCTCTCCGAAGAGGAGCTCCTCGACGCGCTGTGGCTCGCCGGAACACTACCTTGCGGCACCGGCCCGGTGGCCCGGGCCGCCGTCGGCGCTGAGCCCGGACCGTCCCCTGAAGCCCCCGATCCGACCGCCTCCGCGCGCCCCGACAATTCGGACACAGAACAGCAGCTATCCCAGGAAACCGCGGCCGACCCGACCGAGCGGCCCCTGCACGTGCGTGCGGAACAGCCGGCAGGGCACGCGGCGGAGGCCAGGGCGCACGGCGCCCGCGTGCCGGACACACGTGTGATGGAGGCCAGCGACCTCCGCTCTGGCAGGTCGCTGCGCCCTTTGCGGCAACGCTTCCCGGACCTCCGCCGTCCCGAACTCGACGTCGCCCGGACGGTGGCCGCCATGGCCGAGACCGGGCTGCCCGTCACGGTCACCCGGCCGCAGCGGACCCGTTGGCTCTCGCTGGCCCTGGTCGTCGACGACGGTGTCTCGATGGTGCTGTGGCAGCGACTCGCCTCCGAGATCCGCAAGCTGATGGAGCGGGCGGGTGCGTTCCGTGACGTCAGGGTCTACGGGCTCGACACCCGAACCGCCGGGGCGCCCTCGGTGAGCGCCAGGCCCTACCTCGAGGGCGGGCCCCGCCGACCGCCCGTGAGCCTGAGCGACCCCACGGGCGAGACCCTGGTCCTGGTGGTCAGCGACGGTGTGGGTGAGGCATGGCGTGACGGCCGCATGCGCCAGGCGGTGGACCAGTGGGCCCGCTGCGGCCCGACCGCCGTCGTGCACACGCTGCCCACCCGGCTCTGGCGCGGGTCGGGCATCGCTGCCCGAACGTGGCACGTCAGGTCGCATCGCCGTGGCGGTCCGACCGCCGACTGGCGGGTCTCCGACCCCGTGCTCCCCTCGGGACTGGCCGACTTCGCATCCGTCCCGGTGCCGGTGCTCGAACCGACTCCCTCCGCCGTCGCCGCCTGGGCACGGCTCCTCGCCGCGCCGGGCGCCGGGGCGCTGCTCCCGCTCTGGAGCGACGGGCGGGCGCCGAGTCCGCCCGCGCCGGCCGAGCAGGAGGCGGACACCGTCCTGCGGTTCCGGGCGGCCGCGACGCCGGAGGCCTACCGGCTAGCCGCGCACCTCGCGGCCGTCGCGCCGGTGACCCCACCGGTGATGCGGCTGGTCGGCGGCGCGCTGGGCAAGCAGATCGACAGCGGGCACCTGGCGGAAGTGTTCCTGGGCGGACTGATGCACCAGATCGGCCCGCCCCCCGCGGATCTGCCGCCGCACCAGCGGCAGTTCGACTTCGCGCCAGAGATCCGGAGCGGCCTGCTCGGGGCGCTCGCGCCGCACGAACTGCTACGGACGACGCGGGAGGTCGCGGAACGCCTGGAAGCGGCGGTCGGCCGGTCCCCCGACTTTCCCGCGTGGGTCGGCCACCCCGGCGGCTCCGCTCTGATCACGGACGGCGAGCCGTCCTTCGGCTGGATGACCGACCGCCTGCTGGGACGCCTCGGGGTGCCTCCCGCCGGTCCCACGTCGGACGACCGGTCGGCTGCCGCCGAAGCCGACTCGTCGGCCGCCACGGCCGGGGCCACGTCCTCGGCCGCGGCCCCGGCCGTCGAACCGATCGCGTTGTCCCCTGACTGGACGCCGATCGACCCGCCGGCACGCCTCGGCGGGTTCACCCTGATCGCACAGAACCGTCGTGGCTGGAACGCGCTGTCGCTCTACCTGGCCTGGGGGCCGAACGGCGAACTGGCCACCGTGCGCACCACGGAGCGCCTGTACGAGGCCGACCCCGACATGGCCCGGGCGATCATCCACACCGAGGCGGAATGCCTGCGGCGCATGCAGGGGGAATCGGCCCCCGCCCTGCTCGACTGGCAGGCGGCTCCCGGGTCGGGTGCCCCCTGGCTGGCGGCCGCCTGCGCCCGGAGTGGTACTGCTGCGGACGCGGCACCCGCCGCGAACCTGCAGGACCTGTACGAGGGAGACGGTGCCCAGGTCCCGGCCGAGCGGTTCCTGCAGATCGGCCGCGGCCTGGCTGCGGCGGTCAGCCGGGCGCACCGGCTGGGCCTGGTGCACGGCGCCATGACACCGCGGTCGGTCCTGGCGACCGACGACGGCGTCCAGCTGATCGGATGGATCACGGCCTCGATCGACGGCAGGCACAGCCGCTACCGGGCAGGATTCCAGCGCAACCGTCTCTACGTGGCGGAGTCGTCCCCCGCGCGGGCCCTGCGGCGCGAAGGCGACCCGACAGTGGCACCGGAGCTGGTCGGGGTGCCGGGGCCGACCGTCGAGGGCGACATGTACTCCGTCGGGGCGGTGCTGATCGCCCTCGCCACCGGTCGGTGGCACGAGGTTCGCCCCGACACCGCGACGATGGCGGCAGCCGCCAGCGCAGGGCCCGACCCCGACGTCACCGCGCTGCTGTGGAGGTGCCTCAGCCCCGAACCCGCGGGCCGGCCGACCGCCGACGAGCTTCTCGAAGCCTTCGACCTCATTTCGCCGGCCCCGCCGGAGTCGATCCACCTCCGATCGGAGGACCTCGCAGTCGTCCGACGGGAGGTGGATCGACTCCGAACACTGGCGAGCCAGGACCCCAACCGCTTCAGCGTGCCGCTTGCCCGAGCACTTGTCGCGCTGGCCGATCGGTCGGCCGAGACGGGCCTGGCGGAGGCGGCCTGCGAAGCAGGCAACGAAGCTGTCCAGGTGCTCCGTGGACTCGCCGAGGGCGACCCGCCGGCCTTCCTCCCCGAACTAGGCAGGTCGCTGAACAACGTGGCTGTGCGTCTTCGCGAAGCGGGCCGACCGGTAGAGGCCCTGGCGGCCGCCGTCGAGGCGGTCGCCCTCCTGCGGGCTGCGCAGTGGGAGGATCCTGCCTTGCGTGCCACCGATGTCGCACTCGCGCTGACAAACCTCTCCAACCTGCTCGCCGAAGCAGGCCGACCGGCAGAGGCCCTCGAACCGGCCGGCCAAGCCGTGGAGATTTACCAGTCGAAGTCGGTCCCGGTCCTGCAGCGGAGCCGACCGGAGCGGGCCAGGGCCTTGAACAACCTCGCGAATCGGCTGGGTGACGTGGGGCGGACGGCAGAGGCCCTCGACGCCGCCACCGACGCCGTGAAGCTGTACCGGGAGGCAGCACGCCGCCAGCCCGACACTGCCGTGCACGAGCTCGCCACCGCGCTGGACAACCTCGCCGTACGCCTCGGGGCCCTCGGCCGGTACGACGACGCCCGGTCGGCGCACGCGGAGGGGCTGTCGATCTGGCACACGCTGACCGGGACACCGCACCATCGGCACGCGGACTCACTTCGCTCGTCCGAGCTGATCGGGGTGTGGCTCGAGGAGGCGGCCGCGGCCGACGAGTGACTCCGGGCCAACACCCGGGGCTGCCTAGCCGACGAGGTGGCCGCCGCAGGCCGTGCACTGGGTTCCGTCGACGTCCAGGCACTGGTACCGCAGGCAGCCGAGGCAGATGCGGATGTTCTCCATCCGCCACCTCTCACCGTGGCAGCGGCAGCGCACCCGGGTGCGGAGCAGGGCGTCCCAGCCGTGGCTGCCGCCGATGGACGCGTGGCAGGCGTCCACGTACGCGCGGGTGAGGTCGTCGCCTCCCCGGGCGTGGTGCCGGGTGTCGTGCCACCAGAGGTAGAGGGCGAAGAACGCGGTTCCGGACACCAGCCAGTCTCGGCCCCGTCCGCGGCTTGCCCAGGCCGCCACGACAGCGTCCACGCGCTCCTCGAACGGGGTGTCCGCGTCGAGGAGCGGCGTGTTCCCGCTGATCGTCGGCTCGGTGCGGGCGGGTGCGGGGGCCGCGTTGCGGGCGAGGACGACCGCGCCCGCGGTGTCGGTGCCGCGCTGGTTCGGGAGGGGCAGGCCCTTCTCCTGCAGTCTGGCCCGCAGGACGGGATAGATGTCGTTGAGGGTCAGCCAGGCGGGTTTGCCGGGGATGCCGGTGCGCAGCAGGTCGCAGAGTTCCCCGGTGAAGGAGGTGGGGCGGCTGCCCTGTTCCTCCGGCGGCGGGACGTGCGCGGTGCGATTGCGGGTGGTCGCGGTCAAGGTGTAGACGCCCTGGACGTCCGCGAGGTGGGCCAGTGCCTGGCCGCCGGTGGTGAGGAACTCGATGGCCCGGCCCGCGAAGCAGCAGTCCAGGATGGTGATCCTGGTCTTGGCGGGGCTCAGCCTCAGCGCCTCGGCGACGTGGGTCCACGCCAGGCCGGTGATCATCGGGCGGTCCGGGCGCGTCCTGGGCATCACCAGGCACAGGTCGCCGGCCGGTGAGAGCATCCCGTGGCCGACGTAGTAGAGGAGCAGGGTGCCGGTGGTCGCCTCGGCCACGTCGGCGACCCGCAGGGCGAGGTCGGCGGGCGAGGAGACCCGGTCGACCACGGTGACCTGGTGCTCGCCCCAGCCGCAGAGCGCACCGTCGAGCAGGAGGTCCCTCATCGCCCGCACACTGGTACGTGCCGCCGGGACCTGCGGGAACTCCGGGTGCTCGTACTCCGGGACGCCGATCAGCAGCGCGTGCGACCCCGGCGGCGGACCCGCCTCAGGCATTGCGGCCGGCGTTGTCCCCGACGGCGTCGTGGCGGCCAGTGGCGTCGTCCCGGTCGGCCCGCAGGACCTGCTCCAGCAGTGCCGTGGCGTCGCGGACCGTGTCGATCTCGAAGGTGACCGACCGGTCGCCGACCTCGACGGTGACCTTGGCCGAGGTACGACGGGCGCTCAGCCAGGTGGTCAGCGCCGAGCTCAGCACCGAGCCCGCCCCTCCCGCGCCCAGAGCCACGGTGATCAGGTCCACGGCCGAGCCGAGCTCGGTCTCACCGATCGGCCGCCGGCCGAGCCTGACCAGTCCGCGCAGCTCGTCCTCGCCGAGCAGCCACTCATACAGCGAGGACAGGTCCTCGCCGTGTCCGTCGGCGACGAAGATCTGCACGTCCAATGTCCCACCCCTGTCGACCGGTCCAGCTGACCGTGCCCACTGTAGTCACAACACGCCTGCCGACCGGGCGAGTTCGCGCGACGTCGGGGTGGGGCGCGCAGCACGCACGGCGGTTCAGCTTATGTTGCGCTCCTGAGGCCATCCCAGCGGCGGCAGACCGGTATACGGTCCCCGGAAACCTCCCGTTAACGGACGGCACGCGCGCCGCGCGGGCCCTCCGGACGTTTCCCGCCCTTCCGTGCAGGCCACCTCCTGCCTCCATCGTTAGAGGTCATCATGTCGGCAACGGCTTCTTCTGCCTCGTCGCAGTCCTCGCCCGGGTCGAGAACTGCCCGCCAGACCAACCTCACCATCCTGCTGGCCTGTCTCGGTGTGTTCACCGCGTACCTGCCCGTGGTCGGTGTCTCCACCTCGCTGCCGGTGATCCAGCGGGCCTTCGACGCGTCCACCGTCGAGCTCCAGTGGGTCACCGACGCGTTCATCCTGCCGACCGCCGCGCTGCTGCTGACCTGCGGCGTGCTCGGCGAACGGTACGGGCGCAAGAAGGTGTACCTGGCCGGCCTCGGCCTGTTCTGCGCCGGGTCGCTGCTGTGTCTGGCCGCGACGAACGTGGTGCTGGTCTGCGTAGGCCAGGCCCTCGCCGGGGTCGGTGCGGCGGCGCTGCTGCCGTCGACGCTGGCTCTGATCAGCCACGTCTGCCCGGACCATGGCCGCCGGGCCCGGGCGATCGCCCTGTGGACCGCCTCGCTGGGCCTCGGCCTGACCCTCGGCCCGATCATCAACGGACTGATCGCCGAGCACCTGAGCTGGCGGTGGATCTTCCTGCCCGCGGTGGCCATCGGCCTGGTGGTCCTCGTCGCCGGCGCGTTCCTGCTGGAGGAGACCCGGGCGTCGCGCACCCCGCACCTGGACGTGCCGGGCCAACTGCTGGCGATCGTCGCGATCACCGGCCTGGTGTACGGCGTGATCGAGGGCGGCAGCACCAGCTGGACCGCCCCGAAGGCGCTCGCCGGATTCGCCGTGGCCGCGGTCGGGTTCCTCGCGTTCGTGGCGGTGGAGCTGCGGTCCTCGGGCCCGATGCTGGACCTGCGGATGTTCCGGTCGCGGGCGTTCTCGGGCGCCGCGTTCGTCATGGCGGTGACCCTGTTCGCGCAGGTCGGCCTGGTCTTCGCGGTCAGCGAGTACTTCGGCCTGGTGCACCACGCCTCGACCCTCGACATCGGCATCCGTCTGCTCGCCCTCAACGGCGTCACCGTGGTCCTCGCCCCGTTCGTCGGACGGCTGATGAACCGCGTCGGCCCGGGCCTGGTCCTGGTCGCCGGCCTCGTCATCGGCGGCATCGGCGCGCTCGGCGTCAGCCTCTTCCACGCCACGACGGACACCACCACCGCCGCCCTGATCATCGCCGTCCTCGGCCTCGGCATCGCCCTCGCCATCGCGCCGATCACCACCATCGCGATCAACAGCCTCCCCCGCGAGCACGCCGGCACCGCCGGCGCCGCCAACAGCACCCTCCGCCAGATCGGCAGCGCGCTCGGCCCCGCCGTCTTCGGCGCCGTCCTCACCGGCCGTACGCTCGCCGCCCTGCCCGGGCACCTCGCTGCGTCGGGCCTCAACCCCGCCGACCAGGGCCACGTCAGCGGCCTCGTCTCGCACGTCGGCATCCAGGCCGGGGCGTTCCTCCACCTCGACTCGCCCGCATCGACCGGCAAGGCGATGTCGGCGTACGGCGCCAGCTTCACGGACGCCCTGCACGTGTGCGCCCTGATCAGCGGCATCGGCATGCTGGTCGCCGCGGCGGTCGCCGCCGTCCTGATCGGCGTCCGCAACCGCGCGCCGCAGCCCGCCGCGACCATCCCCGTCCCGGCCCAGGTCCCCGCCGGCGCCGCCCTCGCCGAAGAGCGCTGAGTCGCCTCCGAGCTTCCCGAAAGCCGCCACACGCCCCAGGTCCCAGGGTGTGTGGCGGCTTCCGCATGCCTGCCGACCGTTCGTCAGGCGGTGGTCCGGCCTCTGACGTGCACGACGCGGGTGGGTCGGGCACGAGAACGGGAGCCGTTTGTTGACGACCTTGGGAGTCGCTGCCCGTGCCGCCGCCGTGATCGATGGCCATGAGTTCGGGAGTCACGCAGAGCGGCCGGACGCCTCCCCGCGACTTGTCATACTTCTCGCGTGATAACGCAAGCCGTGGAGGACGCCCGGAGGTGGCTCGCCGAGTGGGGCATCGTCGAGACCGGTGACGGATGGGTCGACGCCGAGGTGCCGGGCCGACCGCTCACTGCCAACGAGGTCGCGCACTCCTGGGCCGGGGAGGTGTTCACCGACGAGCGCCTGGACGTGGCCGAGCAGGTACGGCTGGCCTTCGGGATGTTGGACCTTCTCGACGATTACTGGGTGACGTGCGAGATCCGGTTCGCGGACCGGGGTTCGGACGGGCCCTTGCCCGCCGACGTGCTGTGGGACGGCTATCGCCGACGGTTGGAGGCGGCCCGGGATGCCGAGGCCGTCACCTACTCGCTCTGGGTCGACTGGTTCGAGGATCGCGACACCGCCGCAACGGCCTTCGCCGAGGTGCTCGGGAACGACATCGACCAGGTCGTGGAGGAGGGACAGGACGCCGTGATCCGCCGTGCCGGCAGGGTTCTGGCCTGCTCGGGCCCCGTGCCCTGGCCCGTGAAGCAGAAGACATACGACACCGCCGTGCGGCTCCCCGCACTGCACGTGCCGCTGTTCAAGGGCCTGCTGGCCGGCTACCACGACGTCTACGGCGACCTGGAGCCGACGGCCGCACTGGCTCTCCTCGCGCGACTGCATCTCCCCGCGGACACCCCGCATCTCCCGGAACTCCGGTCCGTCCTCGTTGCGGGACACAGGCACCACTACCGCAGCCCCCATGCCTGGGACGACGCGGTGCGGGCCTCGACGCGCTGAACACGGCCGTCCCCGGACGTGGACGAATCGCGAAGGACTCCCACCCGGAGGGCATCACGCCTCGTCACCCTGGAAACAGAACGACGCCGCTGCTCGCGTACAGAGCCACCTGCCCGTCATGCTCCCACTCGTGTCGCTCGACGGGCTTCCGCAGGACGGAGCGACGAGTCGTCCGCGGGGCGTCCCACCCGGCTGTGGGCGAGCGGGACGTTCCAGGTACCGGCGCGCTCACGGAGCTCGGTAGCGAAGGCGAGCTCGGCAGCGGTGAACGCGGACTCGTCGTAGGAGCTGTCCGTCCGGAACCAGGTTCTCTGGCACGGCGGCCGCCGTGGAACACCTGACGGGCCGACGCCTGAACGATGTCGGCCCGACGCAGCGGGAGGCTGGGCCGGGCCGGTGAACGGGATGGGGGTCAGTCGACGGCGGTGAGGACGGCGGTTTCGGTGCGGGCGGCGGCGGTGCGTTCGGTCGGGGTGGGTGGGCGGAGGCGGCTGCCGGCCCAGCCGAGGAGGAAGCCGGCGGGGACGGTGACCAGGGCGATGTTCTGCAGGGGGAACCAGTGGAAGTCGGTGCCGGGGAGGAGCGAGTAGGGCTGGCCGGACACGGTCGGGCTGAAGGTCTGCAGGAGGAGGCAGCAGGCGAGCGAGCCGTAGAGGGTCCAGAGCATTCCGGTGCGGGAGAAGCCCGGCCAGAACAGCGCGTACACCAGGGCGGGGAGGATCGCGGAGGCGGCGACGGCGGTGGCGAACGCGGCCAGGAAGAGGATGCTCCAGCCGCGCAGCAGGACGGCCGTGAGGATGCCGAGCAGCCCGAGCAGGACGACGGCGCCCTGGGCGACGGGGAGTTCGCGGGGTGCGCGGACCCGTGCGGTACCGGCGTACAGGTCGTGGGAGAGCGCGGCGGCGCCGGCGAGGACGAGTCCGGCCACCGAGGCGAGCGAGGTGACGAAGACCGCGCAGGCCACCGCGGTGAACAGGAAGCCGCTGCCGGCCCGCGGGGAGAGCGCGTCGGTGAGCAGGAGCAGCGCGGAGTTGCCTCGGGGGTCGTCGGCGGTGATGGCGTCGACGCCGACGATGCCGCCGGCGGCGAGGCCGAGCAGGACGACGACGCCGTAGTAGAGGGTGGTCAGGACGGTCGCGTGGCGGACCGCGCGGCGGGCGGCGCGGCCGTGCGCGGAGGCGCCGACCCGCATGAGGAGCGGGGGCAGGACGGATGCTCCCAGCGACAGGGTCAGGCAGAGCGAGAACTGGTCGAGCCGGCCGGTGGTGCCGGTTCCGAAGTGCAGGCCGGGGGCGAGGAAGCTGCCGGTGCCGCCGCGGTCGGCGGAGGCCCGGGTGAGCAGGGCGGCGAGGTCCCAGTGCAGGGCCGACGCGGCGACTGCGGCGACGGCGACGACCACGCCGAGGACCAGCAGCGCCTTGCCGGCCTGGATGGTGCTGGTGCCGCGCATGCCGCCGAACACCGCGAAGGTGGTGATCAGCAGCCCGCTGAGCACGGTGCAGACGAGGGCGGCGCCCGGGGTCCGGTAGCCCACGACGTACGCGATGGCGTCGCCGGCGACGACGAGTTGGACGACGGTCAGCGGGAGGCAGACCGCGACGGTCACCACGGCACCGGCGATCCGCGCTGCCCGGCCGGCGGTTCGGGCGGCCAGGACCGAGCCGAGGGTGAGGCGTCCGGTGTTGCGCAGCGGTTGGGCGAGGGCGAGCAGGACGACCGTGGCGACGCTGGCGCTCACGGTGGTGGCCATGCCGTCGTAGCCGCTGAGCGCGACCGAGCCGATCGGGGTGAGCAGGGCGGTCGCGGGGATGAAGTCGCCGCACAGCGCGAGGGCGTTGCGGGTCGCGGACAGCGAGCGCTCGGCGGCGTAGTAGTCGGCGACGGTCTCGTTGCCCATGCCGGCGGCGAGGCAGAGCAGGAAGCCGATGCAGATGACGACGAGGAAGGAGGTGAGCGGGGTGACGAGCGCGGAGCCGCCGTCGGCGAGCAGGAGGGTGTCGGTCACGGCCGGGCCCGCCCGGTCGCCTCGCGGTGGAGGGCGTTCGCCTCGCGGTGGAGGGCGGCGGCGAGGGCGGCGGCCCGGGGGTCGAGCTGGGCGGTGCAGGCGCGGTCGTACCGGACGGCGGAGACCACCGCGGTGGCCGCCTGGGCGGCGAGGAGCAGCATCCCGACGGTCCAGCCGCCCCAGACGGTGGTGGCCGTGGTGCCGCCGAGGGCCGGGCCGAGCAGCAGCGCGGTGAGGCCGACGGCGGCATTGACGGCGAGCAGGCGGTGGCGCAGGCGGCGCGCGGTGCGGCGGAGCTGGATGCGGTCCGGGCCGCGGTGGGGGTCGACGACGGGGTCGAAGGCGGGGTCGGGAACGGGGTCGGGGCCGGCCGGTGGCGGCGGGTACCCGGGCTCGAAGAGGGACATCGGGCGACTCCGGTTCTGGGTGGGGTGACCGCGAGTCGGGCCGCCGGGCTCGGTGGGAGCCTCTCGGCGCCGGGCCCGCGGGGGCAGGAGTGGCAGGAAGCGGCAGCGGAGGTCAGCCGGCGGCGTCGCAGCGTTCGGCCGTGGTCTCGGCGAACCAGGCCGAGAGGAACTCCAGGAAGACGCTGACCTTGCGCGGGACGGTGTCGCCGGGGCCGTAGATGGCGTTCAACGGCCGTTCGGGGACGCCGATCTGCGGGAGGACGGGCCGCAGGTCGCCGGAGAGCAGGTCGTCGCCCACGACCATCTGCGGGAGCAGGGCGAGACCGCGGCCGTGGGTGACGGCTTTCTGCAGGGCGAGGTAGGAGTTGGAGGAGTAGACGACGTTGCGGACCCGGACGGGCAGGGCGGTGCGGCCCCGGCCGAGCCGCCACTGCGGTTCGTCGGTGTGCACGAGGCAGCCGTGGTCGGCGAGTTCGTCAAGGGTGGTGGGGGTTCCGTGCCGGGCGAGGTAGTCCTCGGAGGCGCACAGGACGAAGGGCAGTGCGGCGACGCGCTTCATCCGGACGCTGGAGTCGCGCAGGTCGCGCGGGTGCAGTGCGACGTCGAAGCCGTCGTCGAGGAAGTCGTGGATCCGGTCGGACAGGCCGCCGAGTTCGAAGCGTACGGAGATCCTGGGGTGGGCGATGGCGAAGGCCGCCATCGCGTCACCGAGGGCGAGGCTGCCGAGCCACTGCGGGGCGATGACGCTGAGCGTGCCTTCGGCCCGGTCGTGGAGGTGCGAGATGCTGGCCCATTCGGTCTCGATCTCCTTGAGGATGCGGGCGGCGAACTCGGCGTACCGGATGCCGGCCTCGGTGAGGCTGATGGAGCGGGCGGTGCGGTTGACCAGGCGGACGCCGAGTTGGCGTTCCAGTTCGGCGACGTGCCGGGACACCAGGGAGCCGGAGAAGTTGAGGGCCCTCGCGGCGCCGCTGAAGCTGCCGCTGCGCGCCACGGTCACGAAGCTCTGCATGAGGGACATGCGGTCCATGGGATTCTCCTCCCGTCGGTCACGGCGGATCGGTGCTGCCCGGGGAAGGGCGGTCAGGGGCGGAAGCGGGCGCCGACGGCTTCGGAGGCGCGGGCGAGGACGGTGACGTCGGCGGCCACCAGGACGAACGAGGCACCGGCCGCGACGTAGGCGTCCGCCACGGCCGGGTCGAAGGCGTTGACGCCGGCGGGGACTCCGGCGGCGGTGGCGGCGGCGATCGCGCCGCGCACGGCGGCGGTGACGGCGGGGTGGGTCTGCTGTCCGAGCAGGCCCATCGAGGCGGCCAGGTCGGAGGGGCCGACGAGGATCCCGTCGACGCCGTCGACCGCGGCGATGGCGGCGGCCTGGGCAGCGGCCTCGGCGGTCTCGATCTGCACCAGGACGGACACCCGGTCGGCGGCGGTGGTCAGGTAGTCGTCGATGCGGTTCCAGAACGCGGAACGGGACAGCGCCGAGCCCACGCCGCGCCGTCCGAGCGGCGGGTAGTGCGCGGCGGCGACCGCCTCGCGGGCCTGGGCCGCCGAGTTGACCATCGGGACCAGGATCGTCCGCGCCCCGAGGTCGAGGACCTGCTTGATGGTCACCGGGTCGTCGCTGGGCACCCGGACGACGGCGTCGACGGGGTACGCGGCGACCGCCTGCAGCTGGGCGAGGACGGATTCGAGTCCGTTGGGGGCGTGCTCCATGTCGATGAGCAGCCAGTCGGGCCCGCCGCCGGCGCAGATCTCGGCGACCAGCGGGCTGCCGCTGCACACCCACATGCCGGCGAGCGGCCGGTCGGCGGACGCCAGGCGGTGACGCAGGGTCGAGGTGCCGGGAGGGGTCACTGGAAGCGGCATGAGACGGTTCCCATCGGTCCGTAGTCGCACAGGACGGTGTCGCCGCGCGAGACCCACATGGGCCTGGTGAAGGAGCCGGCGAGGATCAGTTCGCCGGCTTCGAGGCGGCCGCCGTGCTGGTGCAGCTTGTCGGCGAGCCAGGCGACGCCGCGCGCGGGGTGGCCGAGGACGGCGGCGGCGACGCCGCTCTCCTCGACGGTCTCGTTGCGGTGCAGCAGGGCGGATATCCACCGCAGGTCGACGGCATCCGGGCGGACCGGGTTGCCGCCGAGCACCACGGCGCCGTAC
Source organism: Kitasatospora sp. NPDC048365 (assembly GCF_043200835.1). Lineage (NCBI taxonomy): Bacteria > Bacillati > Actinomycetota > Actinomycetes > Kitasatosporales > Streptomycetaceae > Kitasatospora > Kitasatospora sp. NPDC048365. The sequence goes on along the minus strand of NZ_JBICYJ010000017.1, from coordinate 61,928 downwards.
GCGGCGTTGTCGGCGATGGTGTCGACGATCGTGCGGCCCTCCAGCTCCAGGTGGGAGTCGAGGACCTCGAGTGCGGGCACCACGTACCGGGTCGCGTCGAGCACGTCGAAGAGCGTGCAGTGCGGGCCCTCCAGCGGGCGGTCGAGCAGGAAGGCGAGCTCGACCTCGATCCGGACGTTGGCGAAGGCGTCGAAGTCGAGGACCGCGCCGGTCTGGTGGACGGTGTCGGCGAGGATGACGCCGTAGTCGGGTTCGGTGATGCCGGTGGCGGCCTGCATGGCCTTCGAGGTCAGCCCGATCTTCCGGCCGACCAGTCGGCGGCCCGCGGCCAGCTGCTGGTCTCGCCAGACCTGCTGGACGGCGTAGGAGTCCTCGACGGTGGCCTCGGGGTGGCGGGCGGTGATCCGGGGCAGCACGGAGCGCTGCCGGTGGGCCTCGGTCAGTTCGGCGGCCAGGGCGTCGATGGTCCGGGAGGTCAGCATTCACGCTCCTTCGGGGAGGGTCAGGTCGCAGCGGTCCAGGCCGGGGTGGCGGACCGTCAGGTCGGCGGTGAGCGAGCCGGCGCGGTGGTGGCGGGCGGCGCGTTCGATGTCCTCGGCGGGGGCGCCGCGCTCGATCAGGTCGATCAGCGCCTCGTGTTCGAGGACGGCCTCGGCGGCGCGGCCGGGCGCGATGCCGGAGGCGGAGCCGCGCAGGTGGCCGAGCCGGACCCACTCGCCCCGGATGATCTCCAGCAGCCGGGGGTTCGGGCAGTTGGCGTACAGGGTGCTGTGCAGGGACTGGTTGACCTCCCGGAAGACCCGCGGGTCCAGGTCGGGCAGGCCGTGGCGGACGACGGCGTTGAGCCGGCGGGCCCGGTCGATGTCCTCGGGGGTCACGAAGGGCGCGGCCAGGGCGGTCGCGGCGCTCTCCAGCATGCTGATGGCCTGCAGGATGAAGCGGTACTGGGCGCCGTCGACGTGGGCGACCCGGGCGCCGACGTTGCGTTCGAAGGTGACCAGGCCCTCGGCGGTGAGCGCGCGGACGGCCTCGCGGACCGGGACGACGCTCATCTCCAGCTCGCCCGCCAGCGCGCTGAGCACCAGGCGGTAGCCGGGGCCGTAGACGCCGGAGGCGATGCGTTCGCGGATCCACCGGTGGGCCAGCTGGGACTTGCCCTCCGCCGCGGGCGCGCTCACTGCGCGGTCTCCCGCTGCGCGTACCGGGCCCGCCAGTGGGTGTCCATCGGGAACAGGCCGTCGATGCCGTGGCCGGCCCTGACCTGCTCGGCGACCCAGCCGTCCTCGTCCTCCTGGGCGAGGGCCGCGTCGGCGACCTCCTCGGCGAGGGCGGGCGGGATCACCACGATGCCGTCCGCGTCGGCCACGATCACGTCGCCGGGCCGGACGGTGGCGCCGCCGCAGGCGACGGCCAGGTCCAGGTCCCAGGGGACGTGCCGGCGGCCGAGCACGGCGGGGTGCCGGCCCAGCGCGAACACCGGGATGCCGACGGCGGCGACCGCCTCCGCGTCGCGCACCCCACCGTCGGTGACGATGCCGGCGGCCCCGCGGACCTGCGCGCGGATCGCCAGGATGTCGCCGAGGGTCGCGGCGCCGGCCTCGCCGCGGGCCTCGATCACCAGCACCTCGCCCTCGGAGACGGCGTCGAAGGCCCGCTTCTGGGCGTTGTGGCCGCTGGCGTGGGCCGCGAACAGGTCCTCCCGGTTGGGGAGGAAGCGCAGCGTGCGGGCGGTGCCGACGATCCGGCTGCCGGGGGTGAGCGGCCGCGGGCCGTCGATGTGCACGTTGTCCAGGCCGCGCTTGCGCAGCTGCGCCGAGAGGCCGGCCACCGGGGTACGGGCCAGCTTCTCCCGCAGCTCGGCACTGAGCGCGTCGGGGCGGGCGGCCGGGGCGGGCAGCGCGCCGAGCGCGGGGTCGAAGGGGACACGGCCTTCGACGACGGTGGTCCGCAGCCGCCCGGAGCTCGGTGCCTCGGACGCGCTCGGGGCGTCGACCTCGACCTCGACGACGTCGCCCGGGGCGAGGACGCGGGAGCCGGCCGGGGTGCCGGTGAGGACGACGTCGCCGGGTTCGAGGGTGAGGTGCTGGGACAGGTCGGCGACGATCCGTGCCGGCGGGAACAGCAGGCCGGCGGTGGTGTCCTCCTGGACGAGCCGGCCGTTGACCCAGGTGCGCACCCGCAGGGCGCCGGGGTCGACGGCGGCCGCGTCGATCAGGTCGGGGCCGAACGGGGTGAAGCCGTCGCGGCCCTTGGAGCGCAGCAGGGAGCCGTGGTCCTGGGCCCGCAGCTCGCCGACGCCGAGGTCGTTGGCCGCGGTCACCCAGCCGACGTGGGCCCAGGCCTCCTCGAGGCCGATCCGGCGGGCCGTCCGGCCGATGACCAGGGCGATCTCGCCCTCGCAGGTCAGCTGCTGGGTGCCGACCGGCCGCTCGACCTCGCCGCCGGAGGGGGCCAGTGAGCTGGTCGGCTTCAGGAAGTACGAGGGGTGCGCGGGCCGGTTCCCGGACTCGGCGGCGCGCGAGGCGTAGCCGGCGTGAACGGCGATGATCTTCCCCGACCGCGGTGGAACGGGGCTCTCGGCCCTCCCGGGTTCAGTCACCGTGTGTTCCTTTCAGTAGAGTCTGCGACATGACGACCAAAGCCGAGCAGGCCTTCCAGATCCTCAAGGAGCGGATCATGGACGGCACGTACGGGCCCGGCCACCGCCTGGTCATCGACCAGCTCGTGCGCGAGTACGGCATCAGCTCCGTACCGTGGCGCGAGTCGCTGCGCCGGCTGGAGGCCGAGGGCTGGGTGGAGATCGTCCCGAACGTCGGCGCGCTGGTGCGGACGTTCGACACGGACGCCTGGCAGAAGGGGCTCAGCCTGCTGGCCCGGATCGGCGGGTACGCGACGGCGCTGTCCGCGCCGCACCTGACCGCCGAGGACCTGGAGACCGCGCACGCGTTGAACCGCGGGATGGGCGAGGCGCTGGCCGCCTTCGACCCGGCCCGGTTCGGGCGGCTGAACCGGGAGTTCCACGAGCTGCTCGCCTCGCGGGCCGGCGACGAGCGCCTGGTCACGATGGTCTGCAACGAGTGGGCGCGGCTGGAGGTGATCCGCAAGTCGGCGTTCTGGTACGCGCCGGGCCGGGCGGAGGCGTCACTGGCCGAGCACGCCGCGATCCTCGAACTGATCGAGTCCGCGGCCGACGCCGAGACCATCGAGACCGCCGCCCGCCGGCACGAGCTGCGCACCGTCGAAGCGGTGACCCGGTACGAGGCCGAGCTCTCCCGCGAGTCGGGCGGGCGCTGAGTCACCGCTCCCGCTCCTGCCACCGGGTGATCAGCGCCCGGCCGTAGTCGTTGCCGTTCGGGTGGCGCAGCGTGGTGTGCACGTGGAAGCGGGCCGGCAGCCGGTTGTTCAGCCAGACGCCCGCGTGGTGGTCGAGCTCGGCGACGATCACCGGGCTCTGGACGCGCAGGTAGAAGGGCTGTGAGCCGTCGGTCGCGCCGTACCAGGCGAACCAGGTGTCGTCCGCGTGGGCGTCGACCAGGTCGAGGGTGGCCTCCCGCTGGGGTTCCTTCAGCAGGACCAGGCAGTCGGCGATCAGCGCGCGCAGCATCGCGCGCTGGCCGTCCGTCAGCTCGTCGGCCCTGATGCCCTCGTAGGGGACCACCCGGTTGTCGCGGAAGGCGCCGGCGACGTGCCGCTCGTCGGCGGGGTGGACCCGGCCCTCGGGCATCGCCGGGTCGAGGACGGACGGGTAGACGACCGCGCTCTCCCGCTGCCGGGCGTCGAGCGAGCCGGCCAGGGCGAGCGCCGCGGACTCGCGGTCGGCGAACAGCGGCGGGTGGTCGTCGGTGAGGGCGGGTTCGCCGCCGAGGAAGACCGGCGCGATGACGTGCCGGCCGCCGACGGAGACGAAGTTGACGGCCGCGTGGTGGCCGAACAGCTGCCAGCCCCAGGGCTCCCGCGGGTCGGGGGTGCCGAACAGCGAGAACCAGTAGCTGCGGTCGTTCATCACCTGCGGCAGGTCGACGAGTTCGCCGAGGGCGCCGTTGAGCGCCATCGCCCCGGTGACCAGGGCGTAGCCCTCGGGGCTGAGCGAGGCCCGGACCACGGCGAGCGCCGCCTGCACCTGCTCCTCGGCGAGCTCCTCCAGGCGCAGGCCGACCCGGTGGATCACGAACTCGGGGTTGCTCCACGCCCGCCACTCGGGTGCCGTGACGGGGTGGAGCAGCCGCCGCCGCTGCTGCTCGCTGAGGGAGGCGAGCAGCCGCTCGGCCGCCCGGTGGGGTTCCGGGTCGGCGTCCGGGTGCGGCGGCAGGTCGTACAGCCCGGGACGGAGGGTTCCGTCCGAGGTGAGGCCGGTGAACGGCTCGTCGTACAGGGCGCGCCAGGAGCTCAGCAGCTCCTGGAGGAAGGGCGCCCGGTACCGGTCCTGGGTGAACTCCTCCCAGGTCATGCCACGGACGTCGGCGAGCATCGGGTCGTCGTGGTCGATGAGGTACGCGGTCCAGCTGTCGGCCGGCAGCTCGACCGCCTCCGGCCGGGCGGCGACCCGGGCGGTGGAGAAGTAGCCGTCGATGTCCCGGTCGCTCGCGGCGTCGTGGCTCATGGTGGGGCCTCCGTTGGGTGGGCAGCGGGTCAGATCGGCAGGCGGAAGAGGCGCTTGGCGTTGCCGGAGAGCACCTGCTCGCGGGCCTCGTCGCTGATCTCGACGGTGTTCTTGAGGAAGTCGACGCCCTGGCTCATCCAGCCGTAGAAGACCGGGAAGGAGGAGCCGAACATGTAGTGGTCGGCGCCGTTGACCTTGAGGGCGCACTCGACCTGGTCCTTGCCCCAGGAGTGCGGGTGGGTCAGGTCGAAGAAGATGTTGTTCTGCAGGTAGCTCTGGATCTTCTCGCCGCCGCTCGGGTCGAGCCGGTCGAGGGCTTCCTTCTTGTTGGACTTGTGCGGCGTGAGCAGCGCGGTGTTGGCGAACCAGTTGCCGCCGAGCATGGTGTGGACGAAGCGCAGGCCGGGCATCCGGTCGAACATGCCGCTGAACAGCTCGCGGCCGACCGCGGTGGCCTGGTCGGTGATCCGGCCGAACTCGCGGCGCAGGTTGGTGTAGTCGATGATCGAGCGCCACTCCACCGGCAGCGGGGTGTGGTGGACGATGACCGGGATGTCGAGCTTCTCGATGACCTTCAGGTAGGGCTCGAAGACCGGGTCGTCCAGGTAGATCTGCCCGTAGTGGCAGGCGAGTTGGACGCCGACCACGCCGAGTTCCTTGACGCAGCGCTCCAGCTCGTAGATGTTCTCCTTGCCGCCCCACGGGGGCACGCAGGCGGTGGCGAACAGCCGGCCGCCGGAGCGCTCGACGATCTGGTGGGCGTTGTCGTTGACCTCCCGGCAGGTCTCCAGGCCGAGCCATTCCTGCCAGACCGGGACGCGCATGATGCCGTAGTCGACGCCGGCCTCGTCCATGGCTTTGAGCTTGGCCTCGGCGCTGTAGTCGCCGTCGACGTAGTTGAGGTTCTGGTAGCCGGCGGGCTTCTCCAGGATCAACTGCTTGCGGCCGTCCTCCAGGTCGGCGACCCGGGCGATCTCCCCGAAGCCGCGCGGGGCGCTGTCGAGGAAGCCGTTGAGGATCTTCGGGTTGGAGAACAGGTCCTCCGGCAGGTGGTGGATGTTGATGTCTACAACGGTCACGGGAGGGATCCCTCTCATCGCGGGTCGGACAACCGACCGAATCGTGTGCGATATCGAATACGGACACTAGCCGGGCCGGTCGCCGGGCACAACAGATTTCGTGATTGAAATCGTACATGATCTCGTTTATGTTCTCGTGCAGGGCGGCGCCGAGCCGTCGAGAGAGGACGTCTGCGTTGATGAGCGACGTGATCGCACGCGACATCGAGTACTGGGACGAGGGGACCCGCCTGCTGGGGCACCTGTGCGCACCGGCCGGCGGCCGCACCGGGGCGGCCGTGCTGCTGCTGCCCGACGCGTACGGAGTGACCAAGCACATGATCGGCACCGCTCAGCGGTTGGCCGAGCAGGGCCACCCGGTGTTCGTGGCGGACCTGTGGGGCGAGGGGCTGCTGCCCGCCGACCAGCGCGAGTTCGGCCCGCTGATCGCCGCCATGGCGGCCGACCGGCCGCGCTGGATGCGCCGGGTGCGGGCCGCGCACCGGGCGCTGCTGGAGCAGCCCGAGACCGGGGCCGCGCCGGTGGCCGTGCTCGGGTACTGCTTCGGCGGCTCCTCCGCCCTCGAGTACACCCGCACCGGCCACGAGGTGGCCGGCGTGATCGGCATCCACCCGGGCCTGGACACCGTCGCCCCCGACTGGTCCGCGGCCGGCCCGGCACCCGTCCTGCTCTGCGTGGGCGACGGCGACCCGATGGGCACCGCCGCGATGCGCTCCGCCCTCACCACGGCGATGACCGGCGCCGGCACCGACTGGCAGCTGCACCTCTACGGCGACACCGTCCACGCCTTCACCTCGCCGCACGCCAAGGACTCCCCACGCCCCGACGTCGTCGCGTACAGCGCCCGCAGCACCGCGCGCGCCTGGGACACCACCCTGCGGTTCCTGCACGGGACCGACCCCGCCCGGACCCCCACCCACTGAGCCCCGAGGACCCCCATGACCAGCAACCCGCTCGACATCGCGATCATCGGCGCCGGCCCGGCCGGCCTGGCCGCCGCCCTGCGCCTGCACCAGCGCGGCTTCCGTCCCCGCATCTACGAGACCGTCCCCGAGCTCAAGCCGCTCGGCGTCGGCATCGACGTCAAGGTCTACGGCACCAAGGAACTGGAGGAGCTCGGCCTGCTGGAGGAGTTCCGGGCGATATCCGTCGACGCCAAGGACTCGATCTTCTACAACAAGTACGGCCAGGAGATCTACGCCGAACTGTGCGGCGTGCACATGGGCTACCTCCACGAGCAGCGCTTCGTCCACCGCGGCCGACTGCAGATGCTGCTGTACCGCACGGTGCTGGAGCGCCTCGGCGAGGACGCCGTGGTGCTGGGCCTGCGCTGCACCGGCTACACCAACCACGACGACCGGGTCACCCTCGACCTGGAGGACCTGGACGGCAACGCCTCGCAGGTCACCGCCGACCTCGCGGTGGCCGCCGACGGCATCAAGTCCGCGCTCCGCCGGCAGATGCACCCGGACCACGCGGAGCCCGTCTACTCCGGCATCACCATGTGGCGCGGCACCACCCTGATGGAGCCCTTCGGCAGCGGCGGCACCATCCTGCACATCGGCGCGCCGCAGCACTCCAGCATGATCGTCTACCCGATCGCGAACGACTGGGAGGGCACCGGCAAGGTCCTGGTCAACTGGGTGGTCGAGGCGACCCGCAGCGAGTCCGTCGAGGACTGGAACCAGCTCGGCGGCATCGAGGAGATCCTCCCCTACTACGAGAGTTGCGACGTCGTGCACCTGGACGTCCGGGAGATGCTCCGCGAGGCGCGCGAGGTCTACCTCTTCCCGCTGATCCGCCACGAGCCGCTCGACACCTGGACCGACGGCCGGGTCCTGCTGATCGGCGACGCCGCGCACGCCATGTACCCGCGCGGCGGCAACGGCGCCTGCCAGGCGATCGTCGACGGCGGCGCGCTCGCCGAGAAGCTCGCCACGATCCCCGACGTACCCACCGCCCTCGCGGCCTTCGAGGAGCAGCGGCTGCAGGCCGTCAACGGCATCGTGATGGCCCACCGCGGCGAGGGCTACGAGGTGATCCGCCGCATGGTCGAGGACCGCACCGGCGGCGAGCGGTTCACCGACATCGAGGACGTCCTGCCGCTCGCCGAGGCCGACGCCATCTTCAGCAAGTACCACGCGCTGGTCGGCCAGCCCCGCCCCGGCCACGAGGCCGGCGACACCACCGGGTTCCGCACCGAGCACGCGTACCGCTGACCCCCCGGGGTCCCGCTGACCGGCGGCCGGCCCGTTGCCGTCATCGACGGGTCGGCCGCCCCCACCCCGCTTCGAAGGAGCCCTCCCATGAGCACCGTCGCGTACGCCGACGACACCGTCCGGGCGGAGATCCTCGCCGTGGAGGAGCGGCGCCGCGCCGCCCTCCTCGCCGTCGACGTCCCCGCCCTCGACGAGCTGTTCGACGCCACCATCGTCCACACCCACGCCCCCGGGGTGACCCACGACAAGGCGCAGCTGCTGGAGCACGTCGCCACCCGCAAGGCCTACCTGGACATCGCCCGCGGCCCCCTGACGATCCGCCTGGTCGGCGAGGTGGCGATCGTCACCGGCCGGATCCGCAACCGGCTCGACAGCCCGGACGGCACCGAGCGCGTCCTCCAGGGCCAGGTCGTCCAGGTGCTGCGCCGCTGCGAGGACGGCGCCTGGCGCTACCTCAGCTTCCAGATGACCCCGGACGGCGAGCACGTGTGGCCCGCCACCGACGCCGAGAAGGCGTCCATCGCCGCCACCACGATCGAGCAGAAGGGCTGACCGGCATGAAGCTCGCACGGTTCCACCTCCCCACCGGTCCGGTCCGCCTCGGCCGGGTCGACGGCGACCTGGTCACCGACCTCTCCGAGGAGTTCGGCACCTCGCTGCGCGCCCTGCTGCCCGAGTTGCCCGCCCTGCGGCAGCGGATCGAGGCGGCGCGCGGCCCGCGGCACCACCTGTCGGAGGTCGTGCTGGACGCGCCCGTCGACGACCCGCAGAAGTTCCTCGGCATCGGCATGAACTACCGCGAGCACGCGGAGGAGGCGCGGCAGGCGGGCATCCCCGTCCCGACCAGCCAGCTGTGGTTCAACAAGCAGGTCTCCTGCATCGCCGGCCCGACCGACGACATCGTGAAGCCGGACCTCTCCGAGCAGCTGGACTACGAGATCGAGCTCGGCGTCGTCATCGGCCGGCGCTGCAAGAACGTCTCCGCCGAGGACGCCCCCTCGGTGATCGCCGGCTACCTGGTGGCCAACGACGTGTCGGTCCGCGACTGGCTGCAGAAGCGCTCGCCCACCTTCACCCTCGGCAAGTCCTTCGACACCCACGGCCCGATCGGCCCCTGGCTCACCACCGCCGACGAGGTGCCCGACCCGCACGCGCTGCGGATGACCCTGAGCGTCAACGGCGAGGTCCGGCAGGACTGGCCCACCAACGACATGATCTACAACATCTACGAGCAGATCGCCTACCTGACGCAGGTGTTCACGCTGATGCCCGGCGACGTCCTGGCCACCGGCACGCCGTCCGGCATCGGCGCACCGACCGGGAACTTCCTGCGCGTCGGTGACCTGGTGCACGCCGAGATCGAGGGCCTCGGCGCCCTGGAGAACCGCATCGTCGCGGAGGGCTGAGCCGTGCCCGAGCGGACCAGCATCGACCTGCCGGGCTTCCGGCACGTCAACCCGATCCCGGCCGCCGCCCGGATCGGCCCCTTCCTCGCCTCCGGTGCCCTCACCGGCCGCGACCCGCTGACCCGGGCCATGCCGCCGACCCTGGACGAGCAGTGCGCCAACCTCTTCGCGCACGTCCGCGCCCTCATGGCCGCCGCCGGCGGCAGCCCCGACCACATCCTCCGGATGACCTTCCACCTGGCCGACCCGGGCGACCGCAAGGCGCTCAACCGCGAGTGGCTGGCCATGTTCCCCGACCCCGCGCACCGACCCGCCCGCCAGGCGGTCGCCGCGCACCTCGACGGCTCCGCACGGATCCACTGCGACCTGCTCGCCGTCCTGCCCGACGACCCGGCCGTGTGACGCAGGAGGACCACCCATGCCCCGGCAGCCCGCCACCGACTTCGAAGCACCCCGCGCCATCAAGCGGATGCTGTTCTCCGCCTGGGCCCTGCTGGACTCGCTCGGCCCGGAGTTGCGCGCCGCGATGCACATCCCCGCGATGGACGACCCGCGCCGCCTCGACTGGGACTTCATCCCCAAGCCCGACCGCACCGGCGTCCCGCTGAGCAAGCTCGACGCCCACCAGCGCACCCTCGCCCACACCCTGCTCAAGTCCGGCCTCAGCACGCGCGGCTACAGCCAGGTGCTGGCCGTCATGGCCACCGAAAACATCCTGCGCGAACTCGACGTCATCGAGCGCGAGTTCGGCGTCTTCGCCGGTGACTTCCGGAGCCCCGACGCGTACTGGATCACCGTCTTCGGACGCCCCGGCTTCGAGGACACCTGGGGGTGGCGGATCATCGGCCACCACCTCTCCCTGAGCTTCACGATCGTGGCGCAGCGGTACCTGACCATCACCCCGATGGCGATGGGCGCGATGCCGATCCCGGCCGGCGTCCTCGACCCGCTCGGCGAACACGGCCGACGGGCCTTCGAGATCCTGCACGACCTGACCCCCGACCTGCGGGCCCGGGCGATCGTCCACGACACCGCCCCCGCCGACTTCGTCACCCGCCAGGTGCCGCTGGTCGGCGCCGAGGAGTGGTCCGACCCGGTCGACCTCGGCATCGTCGGCTACACCATCACCGACGAGGACCGCCGCCGGCTCCGCTTCGTCAAGGCCGCGCCCAGCGGGGTCAGCGGCGCCGACCTCGACGGCAGCCAACTGGCCGCCGTCCGTGAGCTGTTGCTGCGCTACGTGGAGACCGGCCCGGAGGAGATCACCGCCCGGTACCGGGAGGCCGTCCTGCGCGAACACCCCTCCACCCTGCACTTCGCCTGGGCCGGCGGCACCAGCCCCGACACCGCCCACTACTACCGGATCTCCACCGCCGGACTGCTGGTCGAGGCGGACAACGCGGTCGCCGCCGGCCAGCACGTCCACACCGTCTGGCGCGACCTCACCAACGACCTCGGCCACGACCTCCTGCTCGACCACTACGCCCGGCACGGCGCCAACGGCGAGCACCTCAACCGCCGGCTGACCTCCAACCGGCCCACCCCCGACAGCCCCCTGACCACCGACGCCTGGTACCCGCCGCAGGCGTACGCGCCCCACCGCCCCCGAGGAGCCTCATGACCCAGCGTCCGGCCCGCAAGCCCCGGAAGCCGCACACCGCGCACGTCGTCCGCACCGAACGCCTCACCCCCCACATGCAGCGCGTCGTCCTCGGCGGCGACGGCCTCGCCGAGTTCACCGCCGGCGCGTACACCGACCACTACATCAAGATCCTCTTCGCCCCGGCCGGGGTCAGCTACCCCGAGCCCTTCGACCTGGAACGCATCCGCGAGGACCTCCCCCGCGAGCAGTGGCCCGTCACCCGCACCTACACCGTCCGCGCCTGGAACCCCGAACAGCGCGAACTCACCGTCGACTTCGTCATCCACGGCGACGAAGGACTCGCCGGCCCCTGGGCCGCCCGCACCCGGCCCGGCGACCCCGTCCGCTTCCTCGGCCCCGGCGGCGGCTACACCCCCGACCCCACCGCCGACTGGCACCTGCTCGCCGGCGACGAGAGCGCCCTGCCCGCCATCGCCGCCGCCCTCGAAGCCCTCCCCACCGACGCCCACGTCCACGCCTTCGTCGAGGTCGCCGGCCCCGAGGAGGAACAGAAACTCGCCACGACCGCCGAGGTCACCTGGCTGCACCGCGGCGACCGACCCGCCGGCGAACTCCTCGTCCAGGCCGTCCGCACCCTCCAGCACCCCGAAGGCCGGATGCACGCCTTCGTCCACGGCGAGGCCGGCACCGTCAAGGACCTCCGCGCCCACCTCCGCGTCGACCTCGCCGTCCCCCGCGAGGACCTCTCCATCTCCGGCTACTGGCGCCTCGGCCACAACGAGGACGGCTGGCAGGCCTCCAAGCGCGACTGGAACGCCCAGGTCGAAGCCGAACAAGAGAGCCCGGCACCCTGAGCGCCTCCGGGCAACGGACTGAACGCCGCCGGCGGCGCACGCCGACGCGGGGTCGGGGTACGCCGCCGTGGGCGGGACGGGGCCGGTCACTTGGGATCGCGGTTGAACACCGCCTGCGACCAGCGGTAGCCGAGGACGGTCAGGCCCAGGCACCACAGCAGGGCGATCCACCAGTTGTTGCCGATCTCCGTGCCCAGCAGCAGGCCGCGCAGGGTCTCGATGGCCGGGGTGAACGGCTGGTACTGGGCGACCGGCTGGAACCAGCCCGGCATGGAGTGGACCGGGACGAAGGTGCTGGAGATCAGCGGCAGGAAGATCAGCGGCATGGCGGTGTTGCTCGCGGCCTCGGCGTTGGGGCTGATCAGGCCCATGCCGACGGCGATCCAGGTCAGTGCCAGGGCGAACAGGACGAGCAGCCCGAAGGCGGCGAGCCACTCCAGCGCCGTGGCGTCGACCGAGCGGAAACCGATCGCGACGCCGACGGCACCGAGCACGACCACACTGGCGACGGCCTGCAGGACGCTGCCGACGACGTGCCCGATCAGGACCGACCCGCGGTGGATCGCCATGGTCCGGAAGCGGGCGATGATGCCTTCGCTCATGTCGGTGGCAACCGAGACCGCGGTGCCGATGGTGGTGCTGCCGATGGTCATCAGCAGGATGCCCGGGACGAGGTAGGCGATGTACGCGGAGCGATCGCCGCCGCCGATGCCCGCACTCATGGTGTCGCCGAAGATGTAGACGAAGAGCAGGAGCAGCATGACGGGTGTCAGCAGCAGGTTCAGGGTGAGTGACGGGTAGCGGCGCGCGTGCAGCAGGTTGCGTCGGAGCATCGTGGACGAGTCGCGCACGGCGAGGGACAGGGAGCTCATCGGGCAGCCTCCTCGGGCTGGGTCTGGGTGGTGGGGCCGCCGGTCAGGGCGAAGAACACGTCGTCGAGGTCGGGGGTGTGCACGGTGAGCTCGTCGGCCTGGACGCCCGCCGCGTCCAGCCGGTCGAGGATCGCGCGCAGGTCGCGCTGGCTTCCGTCGCTGGGGAGTTGGAGCGCCAGTGCCTCGGCGTACTCGGCGGCGTCGGGCAGCGCGGTGGCGGCCGAGCGGTACGCCGCCGGGTCGAGGAAGCGGAGCCGGACGTGTCCGCCGGGGATCAGCCGCTTCAACTCCTCGGCGGTGCCCTCGGCGACGATCCGGCCGTCGTTCAACACCGCGATGCGGTCGGCGAGTTCGTCGGCCTCCTCCAGGTACTGGGTGGTGAGGAAGACGGTCACGCCGTCGGCGACCAGTTCGCGGATGATCCCCCACATGGTGTGGCGGGAGCGCGGGTCGAGGCCGGTGGTCGGTTCGTCGAGGAAGATGATCCGCGGGCTGCCGACCAGGGTCATCGCGATGTCCAGGCGGCGCTTCATGCCGCCGGAGTAGGTGGAGGCGGGCTTCTTCGCTGCCTCCACCAGGTCGAAGCGCTCCAGCAGTCGGGCGACGACCTGCTGCCCCTCCCGCTTGGACAGGTGGTGCAGGGAGGCCATCAGCAGCATGTTCTCCTCGCCGGTGATCAGCCCGTCCACGGCGGAGAACTGGCCGGTGACGCCGATCGCGGCCCGTACGGCCTGCGGCGAGCCGGCCAGGTCGTGGCCCGCGACCTGGGCCGTCCCCTCGTCCGCGCCGACCAGGGTGGAGAGGATCTTCACGGTGGTGGTCTTGCCGGCACCGTTCTGCCCGAGCAGGGCGAACACGGAACCGGCCGGGATCCGCAGGTCGATCCCGTCGAGGACGACCTTGTCGCCGTACGACTTGCGCAGGCCGGAGGCGGTGATGGCGGCGGGCGGCTGCGGGCCGCCCTGCTCGCGCGGCGCGGGCATCACAGACGAAGGCATGGGGGTTCTCCCGTTTCCGAGGTGGTGGTGGGCAGTGCTCAGAGGCTGCGGGCGGTGATGTCGCCGCGCGTGGTGGTGGCGCGGATCCGCAGCTCGGCGTCGCCGTCGCTGCGCAGGGAGTTGCTGATCCGGCCGAGGGTGGTACCGGCGTCCAGGGCGGCGGACGCTCCCGCGGCGGCGGCGACCGTGATGTCGCCGCTCAGGGTGGAGAGCACGACCGTGCCGCGCACGGCCTCCGCGATCCGGATGTCGCCCCGGGTCGTGGAGATCTCCGCCGGGCCGGCAAGCCGGCCGACCTCCACGTCCCCGTCGACGGCGGCGAGGCGGACGGCCGCGGCCTCGTCGATCGCGATCCGGCGGTACGCTCCCTCGACGGCGACCTCGCCGATCCGGCCGGTGCTGCTGAACTCGCAGGCGGCGGAACGCAGTTCGATGCCGGAGTCGGCGGGAAGCAGGACGGTGACGTCCAGCGCCCCGGTGGGGCCGACGAGCGAGGCGTCCGACTGCGGGAGGTGGATCCGCAGGATCCCGTCGGCGTACGTGACGACGGCCTGCTCGGCGGCCCGGACGTCCCGCTTCCGGCCGGGGTCGGCCGGCCGGACCTCCACCACGGTGTCGGCGCGGTCACCGGCGACCAGCTGGAGACGGCCGGCGGGGATCTCGACGACGGCGGCGACCGGGGCGGGGGTGGCGAACTTCTGCATGACGAGCTCCTTGGGCTTCGCTGTTTCTGATGATGGAAACGCTACGTTGCTTTTCACGATGCGGCAATCAACTCGACGCGATGAATCGCTATCACTGCAGTTCAGGGCAGAGAATATGTTGCAATGGGCGGCGAAGTAACGCAACGTCAGTCGATGGAGCGTTGCAATGGATGGCGAGTGAACGCTACGCGGACGACGGCCCGCAGCCGAGCCGGTCGGCGATCACGGCCAGCACCTGCCGCAGGTCGCGGGACATCCGGGTCCGCAGGCCCACCTCGGCGATCCCGGCGGTGAACCCCGGATGCCCGGGCCGGACCCGGTGGACGCGGTGGACCACCCGGGTGCCGACGGGACAGACCTCGACCGAGTGCACGCCGGCGTACCAGCTCTGCACCGCCAGCCGCGACCGGAGCCGGTCCACCTCGATCTCCACCGGCTCCACCGAACCGGCGAGTTCGGCGCGGTAGCAGCCGGCGGCGGCCCCGGGCACCAGTGTCATCGCGCCCTGCCGCGCCGCCGGAGCCCGGGCCAGGACCAGCAGGTTGTCGTCGCCGACCCGCCCCTCGGCGACGGCGAGCAACAGCGCGGCGACGGCGTCGGGCGGCGCGGGGAGCGTCCCGTCGACCTCCCAGCGGGCGGGCAGCGTGTCGAGTACGGCGAGCAGAGCGGGAGTTGCGGGTGCGGAGTCCATGCCGGAGAGCCTGGCCCCGGCGCACGGACCGGAACAGCCGGCACCGCGCCGCCCGGGACAGCGCCCGCACCGCCCACGCCTTGGCGCAGCCGCGCCCCGCCCGGTTCGCCCGACCGGTCATCGGCTGTCCCGGGACGGGACGGGACAGCTCCGCGCCGCCAGGAACGGGACCGTCACCCTGCGCGGGACGGCTCGGAGGCCGAAGTCGAACTCCTGGTGTGCCAGGATCTGCTGCTGTGACTAGCGACCCTCTTGCCGGCCTGGACGATGTGCCCTGGGTTGAACTGCAGCACTCCTACGGCAAGGCCGACGACGTCCCCGGACATCTCCGGGCGATGCAGGCCGGGGACTGGGAGGGCCAGTACCCGCCGAGCGCGCAGCTCGCGAACCACATCGTGCACCAGGGCACGCGATCGCAGGCTGCGGTGCACACCGTTCCGTTTCTCGTGCGGATGGCGCTCGACCCGAGACTGGTCAACAGGTACCGGTTCGTCCGCCTGCTGGTCGCCATCGCGATCGGGCTGGACAACAACTACCTGCCGAACAGCTACGACCCCAGGCAGGACCGCGACAACCTGGCAGACCTGCGAGGTGAAGCCGAAGACTGGGCCCAATGGATCGCCGAAGCCACGGACGACGATCAGCGCAAGCAGCGCGAGGGGAGCTGGGAGCAGGCACTCATCGACGCCGAGGCGATCGTGCTGTCCTACAACGCCGTTCGGGAGGCGCTTCCCGCCCTCGCCGTCCTACTGACCTCGGACAGCCCTGAGCTGCGCGCCGAGACGGCGAAGCTGTTCGCGTGGTTCCCCGAGTCCGCGGCGACCTCGATTCCGCTGCTGAAGGCGTTCGTCGCCGATGAAGCCTCGCCGGGTGCTGCGGCAACGGGCTTGGTCGCCCTCGGGCTGCTCGGCGATCCGGCGGCCGTCCCCTTCATCCAGGACTACCTGGACAGCCCTGTCGTCGAGTTGCGCTGGGCCTCCGCCTTCGCACTGACGCAGCTCGGCATCGCAGGCCCGGCCGTCGTCGACGTGCTGATCCAGGTCGTCGCCCGGCCGCCGGAGAGGGCTGAGACCATGTCGTTCCTGAGTGGCTCCTACCGCAGCCTCGCGGCGATGGCCCTGGCCGAGACGTCCGGGGCCACGACGCTGCGGGCGGTGGAGGCCATGCTCGCGGGTCTGGCTGACTGCAGGGGCGTCGAGACGTACTACGACAGGTACTACACGGCGCAGAGGCTGTTCACGTCGGTCTTTCCGGGCGAACCCGCCGAAGCGCCGCAGTCCTTCGGAGACCTGAGCGACATGCAGCAGCGGGTCGTGCGGTTCATCGCCGACCAGAACGCCGACGGCTGGCCCACCGGCGGAATGGACGCTCTGCGCCGGTGGAAGGTGCCGACCGGGCGCTCCGAGCTGCGCGTATACGTCGGGAGTGTCTAGCCGACCGACAGGCCGACATCCGATGTCGGGTGCCGTGAGGCCAAATCGGCTGACGGGCGGCGGGGCGGTGGCAGCATGGTCGCCGGACACGTGCCGCAGGTGGGACCGGGCCGCCCGGCTCACGTCGCGGCGGACCCGGGCGCGGAGCTGGTCTCGGATCCGGCCGATCGCCCCGGCCTCAGCCCAGCAGGCCATGAACCCGAAGACGGTGCGCCAGGGAGGTGCTCAGGACACCCGGGCCAGACCCGAACGTGCCGCCGGCACCAGGTAGTCGAGGGCGTGCGCGGCCGCGAGGTCCAGCGCCGCCGCGAACTGCGGTGCGGCCGCCTCCCGGTCGCCCGCAGTCAGGCAGGACTCCCCGTACGCGAGGTGGCTCCGGGCCAGCCAGTGCGGCTCGCCGATCCGCTGGAGGATCCCGACGGCGTCGGCGTGCCCGGCGGCCGCCTCCGCGGACCGGCCGAGCCGGCGCAGGGCGACGGCGGCGTCCGTGAGGCTCACCGCCTCGAACACCGCGTGCCGGGTGGTCCGGTTGATCCCGGTGGACCGCTCGGCGAACGCCAGGGCGCCCTCCGCATCGCCCTCGCCGAGGGCCGCCCAGCCGAGCACGTCCAGGCACATCCGCTCGGTCTGCCCGTCCAGTCCCCGCGCGGTGCCGATCGCCTGCGTGACGGCCTCGCGCGCCTCCGCGAACCTGCCCAACTGCACCAGGGCCTGACCCAGGCCGCCGAGCACCCGGACGCGCACCGCGACCGCGTCCGGCGGAACCAACTCATCGGCCTGCCGCAGGAGTTCCACGGCCTCCGCCGCACGGTCGACATACACCAGGCTCTCCGCCAGCTGGTGAAGGGCCATCACCTCGCCGATCGTGTCGCCCTCCGCGGCCATCAGCCCGCGGGCCGACCGCAGTTCGGCCACCGCCTCGGCCGGCCGACCGACCCGCATCAGCGTGACGCCCAGCAAGTACCGGTGCGAGGCAAGCATCCGGCGGTCGCCCAGCCGCTCCGCGGCGGGCAGGCTGAGCTCCAGCCCGCGGCGCTGCTGCGCCACGCCGCCGCGGCGCGCGTTGGAGATCGTGCCGAGCTGGGCCAGGCCGACCGCCATGGCGTCGATCCGCAGCTCCACGGCGAGGGCGAACGCCGCGGTGAGGTTGACCCACTCGGCGTCCACCCAGTCGAGTGCCCGGTCGTGGTCCGCGAAGCCGGGGAGCGCGGGCGGCGGCTGGGTCACGGCGACCGGCAGCGGGACGAGGACCTCGGTCAGCGCCTTCGCGGCGAGCAGGCCGCTCAGGTAGTAGTCGCCGAGCCGGGCGACCGCCGACCCGGGATCGGCCTCCTCACCGTCCGGGGTGGCGTCCGCGCGGGCGGCCTGGCGCAGCAGGTCGTGCATCCGGTAGCGGCCCGCCGCCGGCTCCTGGAGCAGGTGGACGTCGACCAGGTCCTCCAGCAGGGAGCGGGCGTTGCCCAGCGGGATCCCGGCCAGGGCGGCCGCACCGTACGCGTCGATGTCCTCGCCCGGCACCAGGCCGAGCAGCCGGAACATCCTGCGCTGCGCCGCGTCCAGCTGGCGCAGCGACATCGCGAACACGTCCGAGACCGCCAACTCCCCCTCACGCAGGCGCTCCACCAGGGTGTCGACGGTCCACGCCGGGCGGTGCCGCAGGCGGGCGGCCGCGACCCGGACGGCCAGCGGCAGGTTGCCGCACCGGCGCAGCACCTCGCCGACGTCACCGGGCCGGCTGCCGCCGGCGGACTCCACGAACAGCTCCGCCGCCTCCCCGGCCGACAGGACGTCCAGCGAGACCGGCCGGACGCCGTCCAGCTCCACCATCCGGCGGCGGCTGGTGACCACGGCGAAGCAGCGGCCCGCGCCGGGCAGCAGGTCGCGCACCTGGGCGGCGTCGGCGGCGTTGTCCAGCAGCACCAGCGCCCGCCGGGTCGACAGCTCCGACCGCCAGAGCGCGGCGCGCTCGGCGACCGCCTCGGGGATCCGGCCCGGCGGCAGCCCGAGGGCGGACAGCAGCACCCGCAGCGCCTCTGCGGGCTCCAGCGGCTCCCGTCCGGGGGTGAAGCCGTGCAGGTCCAGGTAGAGCTGTCCGCCGGGGAAGTCGGCGGTCAGCCGGTGCGCGGCGTGCACCGCCAGCGCGGTCTTGCCCACCCCACCCATGCCGTCGACCGCCACCACCGACGACTCCCGTGCGGCGGCCAGGAGTTCGTCCAGCGCCTCGCGCCGGCCGACGAACGGGGTCACGTCGTGCGGGAGTTCGTTGCGCACCGGCGGAGCGGCGGGCGCGCTCGGCTCCACCGGCCCGCTCCGGGCCCGTTCCCACACCTCGCGCAGCGGCCGGGGGTCGCGGCCGGCCACCCGGCACAGCGCCACCACCGTGGGCCACGGCGGGACGGTCTGCCCGGAGAAGTACCGCGACAGCGAGGAGCTGCTGCCCCGGACGTCCCGGGCCAGCTCGCGCAGACTGCGCCCCGTCAGATCGCGCAGCTGCCGCAGCTGCTCCGCCAACTCCTCGGCCATCCCCGCCCGCCCCTCGTCCGGTCGACGCCCCGATCGTAGGCGTTGCGATCTTCGACGGGCGCAGCCGGACCCCCGGGCATCGAGGCGGCGGACGTCAGGGCGCGGGCGGCGCTTCGCCGTGCAGGCTGGGCAGGTTGACGACGATCGCCTCTGGGTGGAGCGGGCGATCACCACCACGGCCTCGTGCTCGGGGTCGGGGTTCTCCTCGCGGTGCGGGACGAACGGCGGGACGAAGATGTAGTCGCACGGCCCGGTGCACAGCCTGACCTCTACCGGTTCGCCGGAGGAGTGGTCGAGGAAGACGAACTCGGGGTGGCCGCTGATCACGTGGATCGCGGTCTCCGACTCGCCGTGGTGGTGGTCGGAGGAGGCGGTGGCGGGGGCGACGTGGGTCTGGCCCATCCAGAGCTCGCAGGAAGGACTCCGCCCATGACCGCCGTCGACGAACGGCCGCCCGCCACCGCGCCGGCCGAGCTGCTCCGCTGCACCCTGCGCCGGCACGCCGCCGGCGTGGTGGTGATCGCCGCGCCGGGGCCGGGCGGTCTCACCGTCACCTCGTTCACCTCGGTGAGCCTCGATCCCGCGCTGGTCTCCTTCTACCTGTCGACCACGGCGTCCACGGCGCCCGCGGCGGACGCGTTCACCGTGCACCTCCTGCACCGGGGGCAGGAGGAGCTGGCGCGGGCCTTCGCCCGCAGCGGCGTCGACCGGTTCGCCGGCGTCCCGTGGACCGCCGGCCCGCACGGCACCCCGCTGCTGGAGGGCGTCGCCGCCCGCCTGACGGCCCGCCGGGTCGGCCTGCACCCGGTCGGCGACCACCTGCTGGTGGTGGGCGAGGTGGTGGCGGCCGACGCCGAGGGCGGCGAACCGCTGGTGCACCACGACGGCGGGTTCGGCGGCTTCGCGCCCGGCGCCGGGGAGGGTCCGTGGCGCTGAGCGTGCACTGGTTCCTGCCGACCACCGGCGACAGCCGCCAGGTGGTCGGCGGGGGCCACGGCTCGACCCCGGGGGTGGCCGGCTCCGACCGGCCGCCGTCCCTCGGCTACCTCGGGCAGATCTCGCGGGCGGCCGAACAGCTCGGCTTCGCCGGGGCACTCACCCCGACCGGGCCCTGGTGCGAGGACGCCTGGCTGACCACCGCGATGCTGACCGGCCTGACCGAGCGGCTGACCTTCCTGGTGGCGTTCCGGCCCGGCCTGGTCTCCCCGACGCTGGCCGCCCAGATGGCGACCACGTACCAGAACCTCTCGGGCGGACGGCTGGCGCTCAACGTGGTCACCGGCGGCGAATCGCCGGAGCAGCGCGCGTACGGGGACTTCCTCGACAAGGACGGGCGCTACGCGCGCACCGACGAGTTCCTGTCGGTGACCGGGCGGCTGTGGCGCGGCGAGCGGGTCGACCACGACGGCCCGCACCTGCGGGTCGAGGGGGCCCGGCTGAAGCGGCTGCCCGACCCGGTGCCGGAGGTGTACTTCGGCGGTTCGTCGCCGGCGGCGGAGCAGGTCGCCGCCCGGCACGCGGACGTCTACCTCACCTGGGGCGAGCCGCCCGACCGGGTCGCGGAGAAGATCGACCGGATCCGGACGCTGGCCGCCGCGCACGGGCGTCGGCCGCGGTTCGGCATCCGGCTGCACACCATCACCCGCGACACCTCCGCCGAGGCCTGGTCGGAGGCCGACCGGCTGCTCGCCGGGATGGACCCGGCACGGATCCGCGACACCCAGCAGGCCCTGGCGCTGAGCGAGTCGGAGGGCCAGCGGCGGATGCGCGAGCTGCACGGCGGCGAGGTCGGGCGCCTCGAGGTGTACCCGAACCTGTGGGCCAGCTTCGGCCTGGTCCGGGGCGGCGCCGGAACCGCCCTGGTCGGCAGCCACACCGAGGTCGCCGACCGGATCGAGGAGCACCACCGGCTGGGCGTCGACGAGTTCATCCTCTCCGGCGTGCCCCACCTCGAGGAGGCCTACCGGGTCGGCGAGGGCCTGCTACCCGTCCTCACCGCCCGCGGCCTCCTGACGGCGGACTCCCTTACACCGCAGTTGACCTGATCGCACATCAGTCGATTAGCCCGCCTGTCGAGGCACCGGTTTCCAACTGCTCGACGTCTCGCCGCCGGAAGGACGACGGGCAGGCCGACTGGCCGGCGCCTGTCGCTCAGGCACGTGCTCACGATCGCAGGACAGCCGATGGGCGTGAACCCATTTCCGCAGGTCTCAGGCGCGGGTGGAGACCGACATCACGAGTTCAGGTTCAGCACTGCTCGGCCTCGTGGACGGCGTGCGGTCCCGCATCGGTGGCCCTGCGGGTGCCGGTTGCCACCCATCGGCAATGTTCAGCCCTGACTGCCCCTTGGAGATGGCTCGGGGAGAGAGACGCAAGTAGGCGGTCAGCTGCTGCTTGTCCAGGTCAACCCGCAGGTCCAATACTGACTTCGGCACATCAGGGTGACCAGATGACGGCGAGCCGGCCGCGGGCTCTGTTGCTCATTTCCGTTCATCTTCGTATCAGTCACTATCGTGGCGGCATGACCTCTCCCGTGAGATTCCAGATCGCCGTGGACGCCGCCGACCCGCACCGCCTGGCCGACTTCTGGGCCGCGGCCCTCGGCTGGGCCGTCGAGGACCACGAACCCGCCGTCCGCGCCGCGCTCGAGGCCGGGTACGCCGACGACACCGACGTCGTCACCCACAACGGCCGGCTCGCCTGGTCCGTCGCCGCGGCCGCCGTACTGCCGGGCAGCACCCGCGAGGACTCGGGCCGCCGCCTGCTGTTCCAGACCGTGCCCGAGGCGAAGGCCGGCAAGAACCGGCTGCACCTGGACCTCAACGTCGGCCGCGACCGCCTCGACGCCGAGATCGAGCGGCTCACCGCCCTGGGCGCCACCGTCCTGTACCGGGTCGACGAGCCCGCCGGGTTCCACGTGACGCTCCAGGACCCGGAGGGCAACGAGTTCTGCATGCAGTGAGCACGGTGTCGGGTGGGCGCCGATCGGGGAGCGGCACCAGCGTGGCGCGGGCGGGCAGCAAGAACTCGCCGAGGCCGGCGGACCCGGCAGCTGGTGGAGCACGGCACTGCGACACGCCCACCCGCTCCCGGCCACATCCTGACTTCGGCTCGTCAGAGTGTGGGCGGGTTGTCGAGGGTCAGACCGGTGCCGGCTATGAAGCCGTCGAGGGTTTCTGGCCGGTACTGCAGGCGCTTGAGTCGGTTGCGGACGAGGGCTTCGAGTCGGTCCAGGGCGACCACCGCCAGGTTGGCGAGGCTGCGCTTGACGTGTACCCAGACCCATTCGACAGGGTTCAGGTCGGGCGAGTAGGCGGGCAGCAGGAAGACCGTCAGCCAGGTGCGTTGGGCGATCAACTCGCGCATGGCGTGGGAGATGTGGGTGTTCAGGCGGTTCCAGACCAGCACGATCGGCGCTTTGACGAGGTGGTGGACACCGTCGACCAGGGCGATGAAGTCGCACTCGCCCATGCTGCGGCGCTTGCCTCTGCCCGCAGGGTTGGCGAGGACGCGGTGGCACAGTCGGGTGCGCGAGCCCGGCCGCATGGCAATCAACCCGGCCACGGACAGGCGTCCCGAGCGGCGGCCGCTGACGGTCACGACCGGGGTGCGGCCTCGTCGGCCCCAGGTACGGGCTTTGGGTGGTCGGCGTGTGAAGCCTGCTTCGTCCCCGAAGCAGATGTAGCCGCCGCAGGCCGCCCGGGCCCTTTTACCTCCGCCCAGGTCGCCTCCGTAAGTTGTTGTCCGGCTCGGGAGGGCCGGGTGTGGCTCAGGTCGCCTTGTCTTCAGTGAACCTCTTTCATCCTGAGCCTTCGCAGGTGAGAAGGGTGTGGACGGCGGAGACGAGGAGGCCGATGCGGTTGGTCGAGCAGCGGGCTTTTCGGAAGATTCGCCAGGACTTGAGTCGGGCGAAGGCGCGTTCACCCGGCGCTCGGAGGCGGGCGTGGTCGCGGTTGTACTGCTGGTAGTGCTCGGGGAGTTCGTGATGCCGGTAGTACGGAGTGCGGACGGTGGCGCCGGCACCCTGGTAGGGGCGGTCCGCCAGGACCAGGATCTCGCGGGTCAGGCAGGCCTGGACGACGCCGTGCGCGCGGGCCGCGGTCAGGTCGCGGGTGCGGCCGGGCAGAGCGCGAGAGAACCACAGCGGTGTGCCGTCGGGTGTGGCAACGACCTGCACGTTCATCCCGTGCTTGCGGGGTTTCTGCGAGTAGTACGGCTCGTCCGCGGCGATCCGGCCGGTCGGGATCAGGGTGCCGTCGACGATCACGAAGTCGCCCTCGCCCAGGCCGACCAGTGCCTCGCGCAGGCCCGGTGCCCACGTGGCCAGGAGCTCGAGGGTCTCGTCGACGTACCGCCAGGCGGTCGCCTCCGACACCCCGAAGCCTGCTGCGACCTGCGCGAGGGTCTCGTTCTTCCGCAGATGCGCCAGGGTGAGCAGGGCCTGGTTGAAGCAGCTCAAGCGCCGCCAACGCGAACGCAGTTCACGCCTTCGGGCGTAGATCAGCCATGAGACGTGCTCAACGAGCTCGTGCGGGACGTCGAGCATGGCAGGATACGGGACCAAGCGAGGCTCCTCGGGCGAAGCGCGGTGCGTAGAGAACACCAGCGCAACGACCAGGGGCCTCGCCTGTTACCCCACCCCTCCTGACCAGCCATTTCGCCCTGCCGGGACAGGATGAAAGACGTTCAGTCGCTGCCCCTCGACCGAAGGGGATCCCGCGCGATCGGCAGTTTCATCTCAAGCCGACGTGGTGTCGATCTAGGGTCTGTCGCGAAAGTGGATCAAGGTCGTGGATGATCACTCGCCGTGGGGCGTGGTGATCTGACGAACGGCCAGTGGGCGCGGCTGGAGCCGTTGTTGCCGCAGGGCAAGAAGCCTGGGCGTCCGCCGACGTGGACACGGCGGCAGCTGATCGACGGCATACGGTGGCGGACCCGGACCGGGGCGCCGTGGCGCGACCTGCCGGAGCGATACGGGCCCTGGGACCGGGCCTACGACCTGTTCCGCCGTTGGCAGCGCGACGGCACTTGGAGGCGCATCTTCGCGCAATTGCAGGCCGTGGCCGATGCGAAGGGCCTGATCAGGTGGGACGTCAGCGTGGACTCCACAATCGCTCGGGCCCATCAGCACGCCGCGGGGGCGCGTAAAAAGGGGCTTCCCAGAAAGAGCCTCCCGGCGGTGTCTTCAGCGAACCGGACGACCACGGACTCGGGCGGTCGCGCGGCGGGCTGACCACCAAACTGCACCTGGCCGTGGAGCAGGGGCAGAAGCCGCTGTCGCTGCTTGTCACGGCCGGCCAGCGTCACGACAGCCCGCAGTTCCAGCCGGTCCTGGAGGGCATCCGGGTACCCCGTCCGGGTCCGGGTCGGCCGCGCACGAAGCCGGACAGGGTTCGTGCAGATAAGGCGTACGGCTCCCGCGCCAACCGGTCCTACCTGCGCAGACGCGGGATCGGCTGCACGATCCCGGAGAAGGCCGACCAGGTCCGCAACCGCAAGAAGCTCGGTTCCCGCGGCGGGCGCCCGCCCAAGTTCGACAAGGACGACTACAAGGAGCGACACGCGGTGGAGTGCGGGATCAATCGCCTGAAACGCCACCGAGCCGTGGCCACGAGGTATGACAAGCTCGCCGTCCGCTACGAAGCGACCGTGCTGATCGCCGCCATCAACGAATGGCTGTGACAAGCCTGAGCGGGCGCGGAAAGTCCCGCAGAAAACCTTTCGAGGACGCCACTACTGACCTGCCATCCTGGTCAGATGCTGCTCAAACTGACCGGCTCCAGCTGTTCGGGCAAGACCACGCTCGCCTGCGCCGTGGGCGAGCGGCTGGAGCGGGTCGCCGTGCACGACTTCGACGAGCTCGGCGTACCGGAAGGCGCCGACCGCCGGTGGCGCAACCGCATGACCGAGATGTGGGTGCGTCGCGCGCTGGAGTACCAGGACCGCGGCGTCGACCTCCTGTTGACCGGGCAGTCTCCGATGGGAGAGGTCCTGGCCAGCCCTTCCGCCCCGCTGCTGGACGGAATCGCAGTGTGTCTGGTCGACGTGTCCGACGAGGTCCGGCGCGACAGGCTCACCATGCGCGACTCGGGCCGATGGGACGCTCCGGCGGTTGACGCCTTCCTCGGCTGGGCCGCCTGGCACCGCCAGCACGCCGAGGATCCCCGATACCGGCCCGACGTCATCATCGACGACAGCTGGCACCGCATGGCCTGGCACCGCTGGACCGGGTGGACGGCCGACGATCGGCGATGGCGCACCCACCTGCTCGACACCACGAATCAGCCCGTCGCGGAATCCGTAGACCAGGTTGAGCAATGGGTGACCGAACAGCGCGACGCGCTCCGATCCGACTGTCTCCCCCTGTCGCGCGGCTGGTCAGACCAGATAGCCACCCGGGCCGACCACGACTCTTGATCCACTTTCGCAACAGACCCTAGAAGGCCCGAAGCCCTGCCAGCACCCGGCCGGTCGATCAGCAGCGGGTCGCCTGGCGGTGCTGGCGCGACAGTGCGCGATGGCCGCCGATCAGCAGCCCGCCGCCGCGTCCGGGCGTGGCGGAGGCCGGCCAGGGTCCGGCGAGCGGCCGGGGGTCCACCGGGTCGCCGGTCTGCTGCGGCACCTCGGACGGGCGGGGAGGACGGGCAGTGTGGTCACTACGCGACGCTCCTGGTCAGGACGGGGTTGGACGGCTGCTCGGCGGGGCCGGGCAGCGGCTGGGCGGGGCCGGACGGTGACGGAGCGGGGCGGATCGGGGCCCGGTCGGTGGCGGCCGGGGGCGCGACGATCGTGGGGTCCAGGACGAGGTGTCGGATGCCGAGCGGCTCGGTGAGTGCTCTCAGGGCCGGCTCGGTGAGTTCGGCCGTCTCCTGGCCTGCGCCGAGCAGGGCGTGCAGGGCCTCGGCGGTGCTGAAGGCGACCGCGCAGCGGCTGCCGTCGCGGCGGCGGAACACCCGCAGGACCTGGACCGGCCCCGCGCTTCGCACCGGCACGTGGCACAGCGCGTGGTCGCAGGTTGCGGCCGGCGTTCCGTGCTCGTCAGTGGTCATCGCACACTCCCCGGTGGTTTCCGTCGATGCGTGGTCAGTCGGCGTAGTGCATGGCGTACCGGCAGTGGGCGGCCGCGGCGCGGCGGTCCGGTCCGTCGGCGGGCCGCGGTTCCTCGTCGGGCTCGACCGCGGGGGCCTGCGCCGCGCGGTCCTCGGGGGCCGTGCCGCGGAGCAGCTGGAGGAGTGCCGTGTCCTGGCGCGGCGCCCGCGGTGCGCGGGTCGGCGACGGGGCGAGGAGCTGGTGGTCGGTCATGGTGGATCGCTTCCTTCCGGTCGGGCGAGGGCCGGGGTCGGTCCCGCTCGTGTCTCCAGTCCAAGCCCTCCGGGGGTCGGTCGCACCGGTCCTTGACGCAGGGGCTACGCGGATCGGGCCCGCTTTGACGGGGCCCTGACGCGGGACGCCGACGCGGGACGGCCGGACGGGTGAAACGGCGGGGTCGGGCAGCGTCGCGAGCCGCCGGAGGAGGGTCGGCCGTCAACGAGGCGCATGGATCGGGGCGGTCCGCGTCAAGGAGGTGTCAGGACCGGCCCGCGCCCGGCGACGGACGGGCAGGCTCGCCCCATCGCCTCCGGGCAGCGCCCTCCCTTCCCGCGTCGCTGCCCGGGGGCCTCTGCCGTCACCGCCCGGCCCCGCCGACTCTCCGCGGGCCGGCCGATCGCGAGGAGCTGTACACATGGGCGTCGGCAACGTCGTCGGTCTTCTGGTCGCCGCCGCGCTGGTGGGTTACCTGATCCTCTCCGTGAAGTACCCGGACAGGTTCTGACGCCTGCCGCCGCCGGGACGTCGCCCACGCGGCTCCCGGCGGGCGGCGCCGTCACATGCGGGATCCGCCTCTCACGGGTCGTCCCGTCCACGGCTGTCGGACGGTCTTCGATGTGGTCACGCCGGGGCCGTCCGGCGTACGGCTCACGGCCCTTCGGCGAGGAGCGCCGCCCGTCCCGGGTCGGCGTCCCACGTCCTCGGGCGCCAGGGCGAGCGCCGGCGCTCCATCAGCCGCTGCAACTCGGGCTTGGGCACCACCAGGACGGGGCAGACCGCTCGCGCGGTGCAGTGGGCGGTCACCGCCGGGCGCATGCCCCGGCGCAGCCGTCCCGCCTGCGTCGCTCCGAGGACCAGGAGGTCGGCCGGATCGTCGGCGAGGGCGGTGAGCGCCCGTCCCGGCTCGCCCCGGACCAGTTCCGCGCGCATCCGGACTCCGGTCGGAACACCCGCGAACGCCTCGTCGAGGACGGTCTCCAGGCGCTCCAGGGCGGCGCTGCGGACCGCGTCGAGCAGCGGCGGGCAGGGCGAGCGGCGGTAGCCGAACTCGCCGCCCGGGGGCTCCCAGGCGTGGACGACGAGCACCTCGACCGCTCGACTGCGGGCCTCGGCGACCGCCCGGTGCAGCGCGGCGATGCTGCCGAGCGATCCGCTGACGCCGACCACGATCCGGGGCTCGCGCCCCGACTGCCACTCTGTGCCCGCGTGCGGTAGGTCCACCGCTGTTCTCCTTCTCCGTCGGGTTCCCTCCAGGAGAACCCGGCGGCCGGCGGCCTCCTCGTTCCTTGACGACTCCCTCACGCCGCGGAGTGCGATCCGAGCGGAATCCTGATGCCCGCCGGGCGTGGTCAGCGTGCGCCGCCGGTCGGCGGGTCGTACATCGGTGGCCGGTGCGCGGCCTTGCTCAGCAACCGGTCGCGGTGGCGCCTGGCGGGCAGGTGGGCGACCAGGCTGCCGAGCGCGAACAGCGCCAGCACCACGGCACCGGCCGGACGGGTGTCCGCGCAGGCGATCGCGAGGACGGCGAAGAGGGCTGCGAGGACGAGCAGCATCGCGGGCTGGTGGCGGTCGCGGATCTCCTCGGGCGAGGGCTGCGGCATCCGCTCGGGGGCGGGCCGGACGGGGCCGTGGCCCGGCGGCCAGCCCGGCGGCGTCCACAGCGGGGCGCCGTGGTCGGGGTCCCGGTGGGTCCACGGCACGGGTGTGTCGAGGCCGCGCAGGAGGACCGGGCTGCGCATCCAGTCGCCGCGCGGGCGGGCCAGCGGGTCGGGATCCAGCACCGCCATCAACTCGGTGCCGAACCGGGACCGGCGGAACGAGGCCGACCGGTAGCCGTACAGCCAGCACACCCACCGCACCTCGGCGTCACTGCCACTGCAGCCGTCGCCGAACAGGTACGGTCGCAGGACCACCACGGGCCGGCCGTCGAGTGCCTGTGCCAACTCGGTGAGGTGCACCGCGCACCGGCCTCCCGTCCTCGCTCGTCCCGGGGGCCATGAGACCACCCGGTCGGGTGCGGACGCCCCGGTCTTGACGCTTTCCTGACACGGCGTTACCCGAGACGTCACTGCCGCCGCGACGGGTGCTCAGCGGTATTCGCGCAGCCGGGGGCGGACGCCGGCCAGGACCAGGACCAGTGCGGCCGCGACAGCGCCTGCACCCGCCGCCGCAGCGGCGGGGCCGAGGTCGGCGTCCCCGTCCGCGACGGCCCTGGTGAAGGCTTGCTGGTTGACCGTCAGGACGTCGTCCAGGGCACGGGCGAGGCGGTCGAAGTCGGCGTTCGACTGGCCGGGGGCATTGCCGGTGTTGAAGGTGACCGCGTCCTTCACCCTCCCCTGGGCGCGCAGGTCGCGGAGTTGCCGGTCGTCCTTCTCGTACTGCTGGAAGGCGGTCAGCGCGCGCTCGGCGGCCTGCTGCTCCCCGGCGAAGGTGATGTTGGACAGTTCGGTGCCGAGGAATCCGCCGAACGGGACGGTCCGCGGGTCGGCCCGGTGCCGGTCGGCGGCGTCGGCCAGGCGGGCGTCGTAGTCCGCCAGGGTCGCGCCGTCGAGGCGGGCGACGGTCTGGGTCTTGTTCGAGGAAGCTCTGCTCGTACGCGGCGGCGCGCGCCGGGTCGGTGAGGTAGCGGCTCTCGTCCGCGTTCATGTCGTACGCGGCGGCCCGGGCCCGGCTGAGGGCGATGACGGAGTCGTAGGCGTTGCTCTTGGCGACCTTCAGGTGGTCCTCCGCCCGGGCGGCCAGGGCGGTTCCCGCGGTGAGGCCGGCGACCAGGAGCAGGGTGGCGGCGGCCAGCGGCGGGTTGACCAGGCGCCGGAAGCGGACGGTCAGGGTGCGTTGCAGGACGGCCAGCGCGGCCAGGGCGAGCGTGCCGGTGCCGAGCATCCACCACCGGCCGGAGGCCAGTGCGCTCCGCCGGCCGAGGTAGGCGCGGTCCACCGTCGTGGAGTTGGCCGCGACGACCCGGTCGGCGGCGGGGAGCAGCTGCTGCCGGAGCAGGTCGGTCGCCTGCCGGTACGTCTCCAGCGCCTCGGGGGCGGGTCGCCCCGCGGGGGCGTGCGCCTGTTCCTCGAGGAGCTGGGCGCGGGCCACCAGCGCTTCGTAGTGGCCGATTTCGCCGAGGACGGTCTGCACGGCCTGCCGGCCGGCGGGGTCGTCGGCCGCTGCCTCGGCGGCGCGCTGCAGGTCGGTGTCGGCCTGGTTGCGGCGCTGCTCGTAGGTGTCGAGGGTCTGCCGGCGCAGGGCTGTGCAGTCGGGGTCGGCGCCCAGCAGCAGCACGTTGGCGGCCTGGGCGTCCATGTCGTTGAGCGCGAAGTACAGGTCGGCGGCGCGGACGGCCTGCGGGGCGGCGTCGTGCCCGATCTCGTCCATGCCGCTCCGGGCGCCGGCCAGTACCACGGCAGTTGCGGCGGCGCAGCCGAGCAGGGTGATCACGCCGGTCCCGGCGAGTGCGCGGACCAGGCGCGGGGTGTTCCACCAGGCGCGGGTCAGCGGCCCGGATTTCCGGGAGACGCGCGGCCCTGCGGCCGGGCTGTCGGCACCGGGGTCCGCCGTGTCCGGCGGACCGTCGGTCTTCCTCGGTGCGGTGACTCTGCCCGGTGTACCCGCCATGGCCGCGCGTCTCCCTCCCCTTCCACCTGGCCGCCGATGGTTGACGGTGAAGGTTTCCACCGGCGTGGACACGGCCGTGCTCCCCCACGAGTCCGGCCGTGTCCTCGTGGCTGACGCTATGCCCGGCCGGCTGCCGTCCGGCCGGTCCCTGACGCGTCCTTGACGCTCAAGGGGCCCGTCCTGACGTGCCGTTGACGCCTCACGGTTCGAAGCGGTAGCCGATGCCCGGTTCGGTGATCAGGTGGCGGGGTCGGGTGGGGTCGGGTTCGAGCTTGCGGCGCAGGCCCGCGAGGTAGACCCGCAGGTAGTTGCCGTGGTTCTCGGCGTCGGGGCCCCAGATCTCGCGGAGCAGCTGCTTGCCGGGCACCAGGCGGCCCGGTGAGGCGAGCAGGAGCCGCAGGATCTTCCACTCGGTCGGGGTGAGTCGCAGCGGGCCGTCGGGGCCGGTGACGACGGAGGCGGCGAGGTCGACGGTGTGGCCGCCGAGGGCGATCCGCGGCGGTGCGGCCTCACCGGCGGGACGCCGCAGGACGGCCCGCAGCCGGGCGAGCAGCTCCTCCATGACGAAGGGTTTGGTGAGGTAGTCGTCGGCGCCGGCGTCCAGGGCGTCGACCTTTTCGCGGGCGTCGGTGCGGCCGGAGAGCACGATGATCGGGACGGCGCTCCAGGCCCGCAGCCCGCGGATGATGTCCATCCCGTCGAGGTCGGGCAGTCCGAGGTCGAGGAGCACCAGGTCGGGCGGTGTCCGACCGGCGGACTCCAGCGCTTCGGTGCCGGTGGCGGCGGTGAGCACCGAGTAGCGCCGCGCGTGCAGGTTGATCTTCAGGGCGCGCAGCATCTGCGGTTCGTCGTCGACGACCAGGACCTGGGTCACTCCCCCGCCTCCTCGCCACCACCGGGCAGCTCGGGCAGCTCGGGCAGCTCGGGCGCGGGCAGGTCGGCGGCGGGCAGGGTGAGCAGCATGGTGGTGCCGCCGCCGGGGGTGTCCTCGACCTCCAGGGTGCCGCCCATGGCCTCGGCGAGGCCGCGGGAGAGGGCGAGGCCCAGGCCGACGCCGGTGGTGTTGTCGGTGTCGCCGAGGCGTTGGAACGGCAGGAAGACCCGGTCGCGGTCGCCGGGCGGGATGCCGGGGCCGCGGTCGATCACGCGGACCTCCACCCGGTCGAGGTGGTGGCTGGCGGTGACCAGGACGGGTGCACCGGGGGCGTTGTACCGGCAGGCGTTGGTGATGACGTTGGCGAGTACCCGTTCGAGCAACGGCGGGTCGACCAGGACCGGTGGCACGGTGTCGAGGTCGAGCGGCTGGATCGGCGCGAAGGTGTCCGGCAGGGAGTCGAGGGCGCGCGGCAGTACCTCGTCGAGGTGCACGGGTTCGAGGTGCAGGGTGAGGGCGCCGGCCTGCAGGCGGCTCATGTCGAGCAGGTTGTCGACCAGCCGGGTGAGCTTGGCCAGGGACTCGTCGGCGGTGGCGAGGAGTTCGTCGCGGTCCTCGTCGGAGAACTCGACGTCGGGGCTGCGCAGTGAGCCGACGGAGGCGAGCGCGACGGCGAGCGGGGTGCGCAGGTCGTGGCTGACGGCGGCGAGCAGCGCGGTGCGCATCCGGTCGGCCGCCTTGATCGGCTCGATCTCGGCGGCGACGGTGGCGAGGCGGTCGCGTTCGAGGGCGGCGGCGATGTGGGCGGCGAACGCGGTCAGCACCCGCTGGTCGGCGGCGGGCAGGCGGCGTCCGGCGAGGATCAGCACATCCCCCTTGCCCACGGGGAGTTCGGTGACGGTCCGGTCCGGGGCCGGGTCTCCGTCCGCGTCGCTGCGGGCGACGGTGTCGCCGCCGGCGGCGTCGAGCAGGGCGACGGAGTCGAGTGCGAAGGCGGTACGGGTCTTCTCCAGCAGCGCGGGCAGGGCGTCGGCGCCGCGCAGCACGCTCCCGGCGAGGGTGGAGAGGGTCTCGGCCTCGGCGGTGGCCCTGGCCGCCCGCCGGGTGAGGCGGGTGGCCCGGTCGACCACCGTGGAGACGGTGAGGGCGACGACGGCGAAGACCAGTAGCGCGACGACGTTGTTGGGTTCGCCGATGGTGAAGGTGTGGACGGGCGGGATGAAGTAGTAGTTGAGCAGCAGGGACGCGACCAGCGAGGCGAGCAGCGCCGAGGTGGCTCCGCCCAGCAGGGCGACGCCGACGACGCCGAGTTGGAAGATCAGCGCGTCCGTCGTCAGGTTCACCTGGGAGTGGAACTGGGACAGGACGACGGTCAGCAGGGTCGGCACCGCCACCCCGGCCAGGTAGCCGGCGACGGTGCGTCGGGTGGAGTGCCGCCGCCCCAGCGACGGGAGCCGGCCGCGGCCGGTGAACGCGTGGGTGACCATGTGGACGTCGATGTCCTCGGAGCCGTCCACGGTGGTCTGACCGGTGCCGGGGCCGGTGAGGAAGCGGTTGATCCGGCCGCGCCGGCTGGTGCCGAGCACCAGCTGGGTGGCGTCGTGGGCGCGGGCGAAGACCAGCAGGGCGCTCGGCACGTCGTCGCCGACCACCACGTGGTAGCTGCCGCCGAGGCTCTCCACCAGCTGGCGCTGCTCGGCCAGTGCGCCCGGGGAGGCGCCGGCCAGTCCGTCGCTGCGGCTGACGTGGACGGCCAGCAGTTCCCCTCCGCCGCTGCGGTCGGCGATCCTGGCCGCGCGCCGGACGAGGGTCTCGCCCTCGGGGCCGCCGGTGAGCGCGACCACGACCCGTTCGCGGGTCTCCCAGACCCGGTCGATGTTGTGGCTGGCCCGGTAGTCGCGCAGGCCTTCGTCGACCCGGCCCGCCACCCACAGCAGCGCGAGTTCTCGCAGGGCGGTCAGATTGCCGACCCGGAAGTAGTTGGAGAGCGCGGCGTCCACCTTCTCCGCCTGGTAGACGTTGCCGTGCGCCATCCGGCGGCGCAGGGCCTGGGGGGCCATGTCGACGAGTTCGAGCTGGTCGGCGCGCCGGACCACCTCGTCGGGGACGGTCTCGCGCTGCGGAATGCCGGTGATCTTCTGGACGACGTCGTTGAGCGACTCCAGGTGCTGCACGTTCACCGTGGTGATCACGTCGATCCCGGCGGCGAGCAACTCCTCGACGTCCTGCCAGCGCTTGGCGTTGCGCCCGCCGGGGATGTTGGTGTGCGCCAGCTCGTCCACCAGGACGACGCGCGGCCGGCGGGCGAGCACCGCGTCCAGGTCCATCTCCTGGAAGTCCGTCCCCCGGTAGTCCCGGGTCAGCCGGGGTACCTGTTCCAGGCCCTGGAGCATGGTCTCGGTGTGCCGGCGGCCGTGGCACTCGATGTAGCCGACCACCACGTCGGCACCGCGTTCCCGTCTGCGCCGGGCCTCGTCGAGCATCCGGTACGTCTTGCCGACGCCGGGGGCCGAACCGAGGTACACCCTCAACTGCCCGCGGCGGACGGCGGTGCCGGGGGCGAGGTCACGGGACATGGGCGCTGCTCTTTCTCGACGGAGGGCGGACGGTGGCAGAGGTGTCGTGGTCGGCGCCCTGACGGTGCGCGACGTGCCGCTCGGCGAACGGCGGATGCGGCGGACCGACCCGGGCGGGGAGTCCGCTCCCACGCCCGGGTCGGTCCGGTGTCAGGTGTCGCCGGTCACTTGGTCTCGCCGACGGCCTTGTTGAGCAGGACGACGTTGACGCCCTGCTGTCCGAGGAAGCCCAGCGACGGGCCCTCGGTGTACTTCTCGATCAGCTTGTTCAGGGTGTCGGCCGGGATCCCGCGTGCCGTGGCCACCCGTTGGACCTGTTCCTTCGCGTAGGCGACGGAGATGTGCGGGTCGAGTCCGGAGCCGGAGGCGGTGACCGCGTCGGCCGGGACGGTGGCCGGGTCGACGCCGTCGAAGGCGGCGATCGCGGCGCGGCGGTCCTGGACCGCCTTCGTCAGCTTCTCGTCGTTCGGTCCGAGGTTGGAGGCGCCGGAGGCCTTGGGGTCGTAGGAGCCGGCGGAGAAGCGCGGCTGGAACCATTTCGGGTCGGGCTTGGCCTCCTCGTCGGCGTCGTCGGGGTTCTGCTTCGGGAGGTCGAAGTTCTGGCCGAGGAGGCTGGAACCGACCTCCTTGCCGTCGGAGGTGACGATCGAGCCGTTGGCCTTGTCGGCGAAGGCGACCTGGCTGATGCCGGTGACCAGCAGCGGGTAGGCAATGCCGAGGATCACGGTCATCACCAGCAGCATCCGCAGCGCGGTGAGGTGGGTGCGCAGAATGGTGGGCATGGGTCTCGTCCCTCAGCTCAGACCGGGAATGAACTGGACGATCAGGTCGATCGCCTTGATGCCGACGAACGGGACGACCAGGCCGCCGAGTCCGTAGATCCCGATGTTCCGGGCCAGCAGCGAACCGGCGTCGGTGGGGCGGTACGTGACGCCGCGCAGGGCGAGCGGGATCAGGCCGACGATGACCAGGGCGTTGAAGACGATCGCCGAGGTGATCGCGGACTGCGGGCTGTGCAGGCCCATGATGTTCAACCGGCTCAGGCCCGGGTACACGCCGGCGAACATCGCCGGGATGATCGCGAAGTACTTGGCGACGTCGTTGGCGATCGAGAAGGTGGTCAACGCCCCTCGGGTGATGAGGAGTTGCTTGCCGATCTCGACGATCTCGATCAGCTTGGTCGGGTTGGAGTCGAGGTCCACCATGTTGCCGGCCTCCTTGGCCGCCATGGTGCCGGTGTTCATGGCGACGCCGACGTCGGCCTGGGCCAGGGCGGGGGCGTCGTTGGTGCCGTCGCCGGTCATCGCGACCAGCTTGCCGCCCTCCTGCTCCTTGCGGATCAGGGCCATCTTGTCCTCGGGGGTGGCCTCGGCGAGGAAGTCGTCGACGCCCGCCTCCTCCGCGATCGCCTTGGCGGTCAGCGGGTTGTCACCCGTGATCATGACGGTCCTGATGCCCATGCGCCGCAGCTCCTCGAAGCGTTCGCGCATGCCCTCCTTGACCACGTCCTTCAGGTGGATCACGCCGAGGACCCTGGCCGGACCGGAGCCGGGCATCGTGGCGACCACCAGCGGCGTGCCACCGGCGGCGGAGATCCTGTCGACCAGCTGCGCCACATCCGCACCGACGCTTCCGCCGTTGTCCGTGACCCAGTCGGACACCGAGCCCGCCGCGCCCTTGCGCACCTGCCGGCCGTCCACGTCGACACCCGACATGCGGGTCTGCGCGGTGAACGGCACCCAGGTGGCGTGCGCCAACTCGCCCTGCGCCCGCTCGCGCAGACCGTGGTCCGTCTTCGCGAGGACGACGATCGAGCGGCCCTCGGGGGTCTCGTCCGCCAGCGACGACAGCTGCGCCGCGTCCGCCAGTTCCTCCACGGAGACACCTGCGGCGGGCTGGAACTCGGTAGCCTGCCGGTTGCCGAGGGTGATGGTGCCGGTCTTGTCGAGCAGCAGGGTGTTGACGTCGCCCGCGGCCTCGACCGCACGGCCGGACATGGCGAGCACGTTGCGCTGGACCAGACGGTCCATGCCGGCGATGCCGATCGCCGAGAGCAGCGCGCCGATGGTGGTCGGGATCAGCGCGACGATCAGCGCGACCAGGACGATCATCGACTGCGGGGCGCCGGCGTAGGTCGCCATCGGCTGCAGGGTCACCACGGCGATCAGGAAGACGATCGTGAGGGACGCCAGCAGGATGTTGAGGGCGATCTCGTTCGGGGTCTTCTGCCTCGCGGCGCCCTCGACCAGGGCGATCATCCGGTCGATGAAGGTCTTGCCGGGCTCCGAGGAGATCCTGACCACGATCCGGTCGGACAGCACCTTCGTGCCACCGGTGACCGCACTGCGGTCGCCGCCGGACTCGCGGATCACCGGCGCGGACTCGCCGGTGATCGCCGACTCGTCGACGCTCGCGACGCCCTCGACCACGTCGCCGTCACCGGGGATGACCTGCCCGGCCTCGACCACCACGTGGTCGCCCAGGCGCAGCGCGGTGCCCGCGACCTCCTCCTCGGCCTGCGAGGCGGGCCAGTCGGTGAGTCGGCGGGCCACCGACTCGGTCTTGGTCTTGCGCAGGGTGTCGGCCTGGGCCTTGCCCCGGCCCTCCGCCACGGCCTCGGCCAGGTTGGCGAAGACGGTGGTCAGCCAGAGCCAGACGGTGATCGCCCAGGCGAACACGCTCGGGTCGGCGATCGCGGCGACCGTGGTGACGACGGAGCCGACCTCCACGACGAACATGACCGGGTTCTTGACCATCACCCGGGGGTCGAGCTTCCTCACCGCGTCGGGCAGGGACGCGACGATCAGCTTCGGATCGAGCAGCCCGGACTGCACTCTGTGCGGTGCGGCACCGTGCTCGGCGGGTGCGGGGGTAAGAGTGCTGGACATCAGTGGAGACCTTCTGCGATCGGCCCGAGGGCCAGGGCCGGGAAGTAGGTGAGGCCGACGACTATCAGCACGACACCGGAGAGCAGGCCGACGAACAGCGGCTTGTGGGTGGGCAGCGTGCCCGCGCTCGCCGGGACGGGCTGCTGCCGGGCGAGCGAGCCGGCCAGCGCGAGGACGAACACCATCGGGAGGAACCGGCCGAGGACCATCGCCAGGCCCAGCGCCGTGTCGTACCAGGCGGTGTTGACGGTGATGCCGGCGAACGCCGAGCCGTTGTTGTTGCTCGCCGAGGTGAACGCGTACAGCACCTCGGAGAAGCCGTGCGCACCGGAGTTGAGCATCCCGGCCCGCTCGCCCGGCAGGGCCATGGCCGTACCGGTGCCGATCAGCACCAGCGCCGGGGTGGTCAGGATGTAGAGGGAGGCGAACTTCATCTCCCGGCCGCCGAGCTTCTTGCCCAGGTACTCGGGGGTGCGGCCGACCATCAGGCCCGCCACGAACACCGCGACGACCGCCAGGATCAGCATGCCGTACAGGCCCGAGCCGGTGCCGCCCGGTGCGATCTCGCCGAGCATCATGTTGAAGACCGTCAGCCCGCCGCCGAACGGCGTGAACGAGTCGTGGAAGGAGTTCACCGCACCGGTCGAGGTCAGCGTCGTGGACGCCGCGAAGAGCGAACCGGCCGCGATGCCGAAGCGCTGCTCCTTGCCCTCCACCGCACCACCGGCGGCGTTCAGCGCCGTACCGGAGTGCTGGAACTCGGCCAGCGTGATCAGCGCCACGGACGCCACCCAGAACAGGCCCATCACGGCGACGATCGCGTAGCCCTGACGGTGGTCGCCGACCATCCGGCCGAAGGTCCGCGGCAGGGCGAACGGGATGACCAGCAGCAGGAAGATCTCCAGCCAGTTGCTGAAGCCGGTCGGGTTCTCGAAGGGGTGCGCCGAGTTGGCGTTGAAGAAGCCGCCGCCGTTGGTACCGAGCTCCTTGATCACCTCCTGCGAGGCCACCGGCCCGCCGGGAACCGCCTGGGTGCCACCGGACAGGGTCGCGACCTCGTGGAAGCCGTGGAAGTTCTGCACCACGCCGTTGGCCACCAGCACCAGCGCGAACACGATCGCCATCGGCAGCAGCAGGCGCAGCACGATCCGGGTCAGGTCGACCCAGAAGTTGCCCACCCGGTCGGTGCGGTTGCGGGTGAAGCCGCGGATCAGTGCGGCGACGACCGCGATGCCGACGGCCGCGGAGACGAAGTTCTGCACCGCCAGGCCCGCCATCTGCACCAGGTGGCCCATCGCGGCCTCGCCGCTGTACGACTGCCAGTTGGTGTTGGTGGTGAACGAGATCGCGGTGTTCCACGCCTGGTGCGGGGCCATCTCCGGCACGCCCAGCGACAGCAGCAGGTACGTCTGGAGGCGGATCAGCCCGTACAGGAACAGCACCGACAGGGCCGAGAAGGCCAGCACCGAGCGCAGGTAGACGGGCCAGCGCTGGTCGGCGTCGCCGTCGACGCCGACCACCCTGTACAGGCCGCGTTCGGCTCTCAGGTGCTTGGCGGAGGTCAGGAGCTCGGCGATCCAGTCGCCGAGCGGGCGGTAGCAGAGGGCCAGGGCGCCGACCAGGGCGAGGGCCTGCAGCCACCCCGTGAGAGTGGAGCTCATGATCAGAACTTCTCCGGGAAGATCAGCGCGACGACGAGATAGCCGACGAGCGCGACGGCGACGACGAGACCTGCGATGTTCTCGGCGCTCACAGCTTCTCCACCCCCTTGGCGATCAGGGCGATGACGGCGAACACGGCGACCGTGACACCGACGAACACAAGATCGAGCATGACTGTCGCTCCACCAACTGGTCAGGTACGTGGCCGCGAGGCCCTACCTCCCTCGCGGCACCGGCGGCAGGCCGGCGAGAGCAGCACATCAGCGGATCCGGCCACTTCGGCGGCCCCTGACACCGTCCATACGGGCGGGTCCGTTTTATTGACGCGGCCTTGACGGCTGCGTCGTTCACCCGAGACCTCGGCCCGGCCCGGACGCCCCGCCGGAGCGTGTCGAGTCGCTGCCGTTCGTGCCGGGCGCAAGGATCGCGTCAACGGTTGCCCTGCCGGAACCCGCGACCACACCCGGGCTGCTACACCGGACTGCAGGAGGTGCGTCATGCGCAGATACCTCGTCCACCTCGTCCCGTCGGGTCCGTTCTCCCTGCTCCTGGCCGCCGGCGCGCCGTTGGCCCTGAGCGCCGTCCTGCTGCCCTTCCGGGACAGTCCGGCCAACACCGACATCGCCCTGCTGCTCGTCGTGGTGGTGGTCGCGGCGGCCGCGTTCGGCCACCGGCTGGCCGGCGCCGTCGCGGCGGTGAGCGCCGCCGTCTGGTTCGACTTCTTCTTCACGCGGCCGTACCAGCAGTTCGCCATCGACAAGTCGTCCGACATCACCACCGCCGTACTGCTGCTTGCGGTGGGTCTGGCGGTCTCCCAGCTGGCGGCGCGGGCCCGCCGCTTCCGCGTGGTCGCGATCACCGACGCCGGCTACCTGGCCAGGATCCACGACACCGCCGTGCTGGCCCGTTCCGCCAACTCGGCGCTGACCGTGGTGGACCACGTCCGCGACGAGCTGGTCGACCTGCTCCAGCTGCGCGGCTGCCGTTTCGAGTACGGCTCGCTGCTCGGCCACCCGCCGAGCCTGCAGCACGACGGCACCGTCCGGACGGAGGGCCGCACCTGGGACGCCGACGTGCTCGGGCTGCCGGAGCGCGGCGTGGAGCTGCGGATGTTCGGCAACGGGAAGTACGTCGGCCGCTTCATGCTCGAACCCACGCCGGGCACCGTGCCCTCCCGGCAGGCACGGCTCGTCGCCGTCACCCTCGCCGACCACGCGGGCGCCGCGCTGGACAGCCTCACCCGACCGGTCAAGGCCGCCTGACCACCCCGCCCGACCACCCGCCGGAACACTCGTCGGAACACCCTGTGACCGCCCACCCCGGGTGGGTCACGGGGAGCCGAGGGCGGCGTCCTCCCGGTCCAGGTCGTGCTGCAGACGGCGGCGGGTGGTGTCGCTGATCCGGTGGCCGTCGTACAGGCGGTGCAGTTCGGCGCTCTGGACGGCGATCACCTCGTGGCGCAGCTGGCGGTAGGCGGCGTCCGCGGTGCTGCCGTCCGGGCCTTCCGGGCTGCGGTCGAGGCGGGCGAGCAGGGCGCGCCGGACCCGGTCGAGGGCGGTTTCGGGGGCGGCCTCGATGGCCGCCAGCTGCTCGACGTGGTCGAGGGCGGCGTGGTTGAGGGCGTCGCGGGCTTCGTCCTCCTCGCGCGCGGTGTGCTCGGGTTCGAGCGCCAGGCCGGAGCGGTTGACCACGGCGGCCAGGGTGAAGCCCTGGACGACCAGGGTGAACACCACCACCGCGGTGGTCAGCACCAGGACCAGCGGCCGCCCGGCGAGCTCGGCCCCGTCGTCCGCGACCAGCGGGATCGACAGCGCGGCGGCGAGGGGCATCACCCCGCGGGTGCCTGCCCAGGTCACCACTCCGGCGACCCGCCACGACAAGCCGCCGCGGCCCTGTCCCGGTCCGATCGCGCGGGTCAGCGGCAGCGTGGAGAGCACCCGCACGGCGATCAGCACGGCCGCCAGGGCGAGCGCCTGGAGCGGCCACCAGCCGGTGCCGGCCGGCAGGTCGCGGACCAGGGTCGGCAGCTCCAGGCCGACGATGCTGAACACGACGCTCTCCAGGAGGAACACCACCACCGCGTACACCGCGCCCACCTGCAGCCGGATGTGGGCGTCGGTCAGCCGGTGGCCGGACCGGCCGAGCAGCACGCCGGCGACCACCACCGCCGTGACGCCGGAGGTGTGGGCGGACTCCGCCAGCACGTACGCCGCGTACGGGGTGACCAGGGCGATCACCGTCTCCAGCACCGGGTCGGTGGTGCGGCGCCGGACCAGCCACACCAGGCCCGCGACGGCCGCGCCGACCAGGCTTCCACCGCCGCCGAGCAGCAGGAACTCCCCCGCCGCCACCGGTACGCTCACCGCCGCGCCGACGGCCACCGCGATGCCGACCGCCACCTTGAACAGCACCAGCGAGGTGGCGTCGTTGAACAGGCTCTCCGCCTGGACCAGGACCTGCACCCGCCCCGGCAGCGCCAGCCGCCGACCGAGCGCGGTGACGGCGACCGGGTCCGTACTCGCGAGCACCGCGCCCAGGACGAACGCCATCTCGGGCGACAGCCCGGTCAGGGCGACGGCGGCGTAGCCCACGGCGGCGGCGGACGCGAAGACCAGGCCGAAGGAGAGGATGGTCACCGGTCGCCACACCGTGCGCAGATCGCGCAGCGACAGCTCCTCGGCAGAGGCGTACAGCAGCGGGGGCAGGACCACCAGGGCGATGGCCTGGGGCGGGACGTGCAGCGCCGGAACGCCGGGTACCAGCGCCACCAGGATGCCGGCCAGGACCAGCAGGGACGGTGCGGGCACCCGCAGCCGGCGGGCGAAGGTGGCCACCGCGGTGGCCAGCACCACCAGGACGAGAACGATCCCGACTACGCGCATCGGCGGAAGAACCCCATCACGACGAGCGGGGGCGCCGCCGCCCGATCGCCGCGGTCGTCCCCCGAGCCGACCAGACTTCCCGGCACACCTGGTGCCAGCCTATCGGGGCGCCGGCTCGGGCGTCAGAGGCGGCAGAGGTCCGGCCGGCGTCAGGACTCCGTTCGGAACTGCGCCCCGGGAGTCAGGGAGCCGTCAAGAACGGGCTGTTCCCGCTGCGGAGCGGGTTCGCTCGGTCAGGGCCGCGCCGGAAGCCGTGACCGCCCCGCCCCGCCGCCGGCGGGGCCGCAGATGCCAACGAACGGGCCGTCCGCGCGGGGTACGGACGGCCCGTCAGGAGCGGCGGCGGGCTACTTGGCTCCCGCGCCCTCGACGACGGTCAGCGGGGCGCCGTCCTGCGGTTCCGCCTGCCCGGCGGCGGCCTTCGCACGGCGGATGCCGGGGATGGCGAGGGTGACCAGGGCGGCGGCCACGGCCGCGCCCGCGCCGATCATGAACGCGGTACGGAAGCCGCTCTCGGACGGCAGCGCGTGGCCGTGGAAGTCGACGGTCATGTGGGCCAGCACCACGCCGATGACGGCGGAGGAGCTGGAGGTGCCGATGGAGCGCATCAGGGTGTTCAGGCCGTTGGCGGCGGCGGTCTCGGCGACCGGAACGGCGCCCATGATCAGCGCGGGCATGGCCGCGTAGGCGAACGCGATGCCGCCGCTGATCAGGCAGGAGAAGACCAGGACACCCCAGGCGTGGCCCATCAGGCCGAGCGCGGCGAGGTAGCCGGCCGCGATGATCACCGCGCCGACCAGCAGCGAGACCTTGGGGCCCTTGGCCTTGGAGAGCTTGGCGGAGAACGGGGAGACCAGCATCATCACCAGGCCGGCGGGGGCCATCCACAGGCCGGCGGCGACCATCGACTGGCCGAGGCCGTAGCCGGTGGCGGTGGGCATCTGCAGCAGCTGCGGGGAGACCAGGCTCATCGCGTACATCGCGAAGCCGACCACCACGGAGGCCAGGTTGGTCATCAGCACCTGGCGGCGGGCGCTGGTGCGCAGGTCGACCAGCGGCTGCTCGGTGCGCAGCTCCCACCAGCCCCAGACCGGGAGCACGATCACGGCGGCGGCGAGCATCCCGAGGGTGCCGCTCGAACCCCAACCCCAGTCGCTGCCCTTGGAGATGGCGAGCAGCAGGGCGACCAGTCCGGCGGTGAGGCCGATGGCGCCGACGATGTCGAAGCGCCCGCCGGAGCGGACCGGGGACTCGGGGACGAGCGCCACGACGGCGGCGGCGACCAGCGCACCGAGCCCGGCGGAGATCCAGAAGAGCGCGTGCCAGCTGGCGTGCTGGGCGATGACGGCGGACAGCGGCAGGCCGAACGCGCCGCCGATGCCGAGCGAGGAGCTCATCAGCGCCATCGAGGAGCCGAGCTTCTGCGGGGGCAGTTCGTCGCGCATGATGCTGATGCCGAGCGGGATGACGCCCGCGCCGACGCCCTGCAGGGCCCGGCCGACCACCATCGGGGCGAGCGCGTCGCTGAAGCCGCAGATCAGCGAGCCGACGACCAGCAGGGTGAGGCTGACCAGCAGGATCCGGCGCTTGCCGTACATGTCGCCGAGCCGGCCGAGCACCGGGGTGGCGACGGCGCCGGCCAGCAGGGTGGCGGTGATCGCCCAGGACGCGTTGGCCGCCGAGGTGTGCAGCAGGTTGGGCAGGTCGGGGATCAGCGGGACGACCAGGGTCTGCATCAGCGAGACCACGATGCCCGCGCCGGCGAGCACTCCGACGACGGGGCCGGTGCGTGCCTGACTCATGGGGTTCTTCTCATCTCTCTAGCTCCATATGCATGATGCATATAATGTGTACCATACATATCAAGCCCCGACGAGATATGCTGCCGAACAAGTGACGCACGGGACGGCGGAGAACGGAGGAGCATGCGCCGCGACAAGGAACTCGCCCTGATCGAGCGGGAAATGATGCTGCTCAACCGCCACCAGGTGCTCGCCACCGCCCG
Source organism: Kitasatospora sp. NPDC048365 (assembly GCF_043200835.1). NCBI lineage: Bacteria > Bacillati > Actinomycetota > Actinomycetes > Kitasatosporales > Streptomycetaceae > Kitasatospora > Kitasatospora sp. NPDC048365. The sequence continues at coordinate 19,143 of NZ_JBICYJ010000017.1, read as the reverse complement.
CACCTCCAGCGGCCCCGACAGCCTGGAACGCAGCGCCTACACCCTGCTCAGCCGGATCGAGACCGAGGGCCCGCTCACCATCGGCCAACTCGCCGAGGCCTTCGGACTGGACACCTCCACCGTCAACCGGCAGACCGCCGCGATGCTCCGCTCCGGCCTGGTCGACCGGATCCCCGACCCGGACGGCGGAATGGCCCGCAAGCTGCAGATCACCGCCGAGGGGCTGCGCCGCCTGCACCAGGACCGCGACTGGTCGATCTCGGGCCTGTCCAGGGTCGTCACCGACTGGACGGCCGACGACCTGGCCGCGTTCGCCGAGATACTGGAGCGCTTCAACCGGGACATCGAGAAGATCCAGGGCCGCCCCTGGCCCCGCGCCTGACCCGCGTACGCCTGCTCTCCCGATCGATCGCCGGTCCCCACCGCCCAGACCTCCCCTGCGACAGACCGCCCCTCCCGCTCGGGGGCCCGGGTCTGACCGTGGTCCGCCGCGTGGACGAGACAACATGCCTCCGAAAGAGCGCTCCTGACGATTGATCACGGGACGATGGAGATCCGCACGGATGTGCGGCAAACCGGTGAGAGGCTGGATTGCTGCCACGTCGAGGAGTGGGGGGACCGCATGGGGGTGCTGACCGCGCCGGATGCCGCCGGGGAGGGTGGAGACCGGTTCGACTGGTTCTGCGAGACCGTGTCCAGCGCTGTGATGCCCGTCATGATCAGTACCCGCCACGCGGCCGGCTTCCGGGCGGGCATCACGGACCTGGATCTCGGCGTGGTGCGGTTGACTGCCCTGACCTGCTCACCGGTGCACTCGCGGCGCACCTTGACCCATGTCCGTCGTGGCGATCCCGAGCACCTGCAGCTGGCGCTCCTCACGCAAGGCGCTGTCAGGATCTCCCAGCGGGGCAACGAGTCGGTGGTCGCGGGGGGACTCGTGCTCACCGACACCTCACGGCCGAGTGAGGGCGCATGCACGGGCGGACAGGTCGAGTCGGTCGTCCTGCAGATTCCCCGCCAGGCCCTGGCACTGAGGTCGGACCGGGTGGACCGCCTCCTCGCACGGAGCCTGGCGGCAGACGTGGGGTCAGGGGCGATCCTCGCGGACTTCCTGAAGTCGCTGCTGGCACGCGGCCCCCACTGTCGCCCGGAGGAGCTGCGCGCAGTGGGGTCCGTCGCCCTCGACCTGGCCACCGCGTTTCTCGCGGGGCAGCTCGGTGACCCTGGTGAGGCGCCTGCCGAGGCCCGTGCGCAGGAGACGCTGCAGCGGATCCACCGCTTCATCGAGACCAACCTCGGCGACCCGGGCCTGACTCCGCAGATGATCGCCGACCGGCACAACCTGTCCCGGCGGAGTCTTTACGCCCTCTTCGCCGACCAGCCCCTGACCGTCGCGGCACACATCCGCCGAAGCCGGCTGGAGCGCGCCCGCACCGACCTCGCATCCCGGGAACCGAGCGGTCAGCCCGTTCAGACGATCGCGGCCCGCTGGGGCTTCTCCAGCGCTACCGGGTTCAGCCGGGCGTTCCGCGAAGCCTACGGAATCACCCCTACCGAACACCGTGCGCTCACCCCGGCCGCCCCACGGCACGCAGAGCACAGGAACTCCGCACGCCATGAACACCACCGCACGCTCCTCGCGTCTACATTCTCCGCTGGGACAGCGCCACAGCGTGAGTCGGGGAAGCCGGTCGCCCCGGCCTGAGCGGGGCACCGGCGGCTACTCATGGTGTGAGTACCGATGGGTGACAATTCACCAGGGGAGACATCGCATGGCTGGAAAGATCAGCAAGCTCGCGGCCGCGGCGGCTGCGGCGACGGCGCTCGTGACGCTCGCGGGGAGCCCGGCGAGCGCGGCCGACACGGCGCACAACACGCGGAGCGTGTTTCTGGACGGCGAACCGAGCGGGGCAAACGTCAGCGCGTGCACCACCAGGAGCATGTACCTGGCCAGCGGCACCTACACGTGGACGCAGATCTTCGGGGGCACCCGCACGCCCACCCGCGACCTCTACCTGGCCACGGGCACCTACACGTGGAGGGACTGCATCGTCCCCCACAACGGCCACTACGAGCAGACGTCCAGCCTGTCCAAGCCCGGTTCGGAGACGGCGTACCTCATCGACCCGAGCTTCCTCCAGCCGGCGGGCACGTACACCTTCGGCTCCCTGCTCGACCCGCACTTCTGATCGACCGCCAGGGCATTGCCCCGATCCGCGCGTGCACCGGTCACCGGCGATCTGACGCCGCATCCGGACAGCCTCGGGGCAACAACGCACTCGGACGTCGCCCGGTGTATGGCCAGAGGCACCAGCGGGTAGAACACAGGCAGGAAGAGGACCCGGCCGGCATTCCCCCCACGGAATACACGACCGGGCCCAGGTAAGGCACCCGGGCCGCCCCTGCGCTCCCCCCACGGAGCAGGCAGAGGCGGCCCGCTCGCTTGCGCACTCACCGACACGCACGGTACATGCCATCTCGACGGAGCGCTACCACGCCACCCGTCGATCGTCGGCAGTCGGGGCGGCACCGGCACGGCCACGGCCACCTCCACCAAGCCGCAGTGGTACACCACCTGCTCGATCAGCTGATATCGCACACCCACCGCGAGCAGGGCCACCACGACCCCGCCCACGTGGATGGTTCTGCGGGCTTCAGCTCTCCTGCGCGGCGGCGGCCTTGGCCTCGATCTCGCCGACGAGTCCCTCGATCAGGGTCTTGATCTCGTCGCGGATCAGGCGGACGGCCTCGACGCCCTGACCGGCCGGGTCCTCCAGCTTCCAGTCCAGGTACTTCTTGCCCGGAAAGTACGGGCACGCGTCGCCGCAGCCCATGGTGATGACGTAGTCGGAGGCCTGGACGGCCTCGGTGGTGAGGATCTTCGGCTTCCGGTCGGAGATGTCGATGCCGAGCTCGGCCATCGCGGCGACGGCGGACGGGTTGACCTGGTCGCCGGGCACGGAGCCGGCGGAGCGAACCTCGACGCGGTCGCCGGCGAGGTGGGTGAGGAAGCCCGCGGCCATCTGGGAGCGGCCGGCGTTGTGGATGCAGACGAACAGCACGGAGGCGAGCGGCACGGTGGTCATCGGGGGTTCCTTCGTCGTGCTCGGCGGGAGGGGCTCGCCAGGGAGCCTCGGCGGCCGGTAACGTATCACCCCATGGTGATGTCAGTCGACAGTGATGTGTTGAAGGTCTTGGCCGACCCGCTGCGGATGCAGATCGTCCGGCTCCTCGCCCGCGAGGCGCTGTGCACGACCCACCTGGTCGCGGAGACCGGGGCCCGGCAGACCAACCTGTCGAACCACCTCAAGACCCTGAAGGACGCCGGGCTCGTGGACACCGAGCCGTGCGGGCGCTTCACCTACTACTCCCTCAAGCCGGAGGCCCTGGAGGTCCTGGCCGGAGAACTCGCGGGGCTGGCCGCCACCGCCCGCGAGGCGGCGGGCCGCAAGCGCGCCTGCTGACCCAATACCCCAGCCCCCACCGGCGGCCTGCCCCGCCCTGTACGAGGAGTGTGCTTGAGCGCCACAGACGCGGCGAGATCCGAGACCGAGCCCGTGAACGACGGCGACCAGGTCGAAGTGCCGCCGGCGGTCGAGCCGCCCGCAGTGCCGCTGCTGAACCGGGTCGCGGCCGAGCTCGTCGGCACTGCGGCGCTGGTCGCGGTCGTGGTCGGCTCCGGGATCCAGGCCACCGAGCTGACGCAGGACGTCGGCCTGCAACTGCTGGCCAACTCGCTCGCCACCGTCTTCGGCCTCGGGGTGCTGATCCTGCTGCTCGGTCCGGTCTCCGGCGCGCACTTCAACCCGGTCGTGACGCTGGCCGAGTGGTGGTCCGGCCGCAAGAACCCCCAGGGCCTCGGGCCCCGCGAGGTCGCCGCGTACGTCCCGGCGCAGATCGCCGGCGCCGTCGCGGGCTCGATCCTCGCGGACGCGATGTTCGGCAAGGCGCTGGTGCAGTGGTCGACGCACGACCGCTCGGCCGGGCACCTGCTGCTCGGCGAGGTCGTCGCCACCGCCGGCCTGGTGCTGCTGGTCTTCGGCCTCGGCAGGAGCGGCCTGCTCAGGTTCGCGCCCGTCGCCGTCGCCTCCTACATCGGCGCCGCCTACTGGTTCACCTCCTCCACCTCCTTCGCCAACCCGGCCGTCACCATCGGCCGCGCGTTCACCGACACCTTCGCCGGCATCGCCCCCGCCTCGGTCCCCGGGTTCATCGGCGTGCAGGTGGTCGGCGGCGCGGTCGGCCTGGCCCTGGTCGCGCTGATCTTCACCCACCGGCGCGGCGGCACCGCGCAGCAGTAGGCGGCCCACCAACAGCGAGGAGGCCCCGCCCGGATTCGGGCGGGGCCTCCTGCATGCCGGGACCGCGGCTCAGTCGAGACCGGCGGCGGGGCTGCGGCGCTCGATCAGGACGGTGTCGCGCCAGACGCCGCGGTGGCGGGCGATGCGCTCGCGGGTGCCGATGACACGGAAGCCGGCGCGGTCGTGCAGGGCGAGGCTGGCGGTGTTCTCGGGGAAGACCGCGGACTGGATCGTCCAGATCCCGGCCGCCTCGGTGGAGGCGATCAGGGCGTCCAGCAGCAGGCGGGCGACGCCGCGGCCGCGGGCGTCGGGGTGGACGTAGACGGAGTGCTCGACCACGCCGGCGTAGGCGGGACGGGACGAGACCGCGCTCACCGCGGCCCAGCCGAGCACCGCGCCGTCGGGGCCGAGGGCGACGTGCCGGTGGTCGGGCAGGCGGGCGGCGTCGAAGGCCGCCCAGGCCGGCGCCTCGGTCTCGAAGGTCGCGTTGCCCTCCTCGATCCCGGCCCGGTAGATCGCGAGGACCTGGGCGGCATGCTCGGGCAGCATCGGGCCGAGCAGGGGAACGGCCACGGGCACCGGGGCTCCTTCGGGTCGGCGGTGTCGGGGTGCGGGTCAGCGGCCGAGGTCGAGCAGGGCGGCCATGCCGGCCACTACGGACGGCTCCACCCGGTAGTAGACCCAGGTGCCGCGCCGCTCGGAGCTGAGCAGCCCGGCTTCGCGGAGCTTCTTCAGGTGGTGGGAGACGGTGGGCTGGGAGACTCCGACGTCCTGGATGTCGCACACGCATGCCTCGCCGCCCTCGTGCGCGGCGACCTTGGAGAACAGCCGCAGCCGCACCGGGTCCGCGAGGGCCTTGAACATCGCCGCCATCCGCACCGCGTCCGCCTCGGACAGCTCGGCGGACGTCAGCGGCGGGCAGCACGCGGCCGTCTCCGGCTCCAGGACCGTCAACTCCAGATTCGACATCTGTCTATGTTGACATCCGTCGAACCAGGGTGGCAAGGTCGGAACCGCAACGACATCGACAACTGTCGAATCAGGCGGGTCGCCCGTACCGCCCACCGCGAAGGAGACACCACCGCCATGAGCTCCCGCACCGACCTTCCCGTCCTCGTCATCGGCGCTGGCCCGATCGGCCTGGCCGCCGCCGCCCACCTGATCGGGCGCGGGCTCGAGCCGCTGGTGATCGAGGCCGGACCCACCGCCGCCACCGCGGTGCGCTCCTGGTCCCACGTGCGGCTGTTCTCCCCCTGGGCCGAGGTCGTCGACCCCGCCGCCGAGAAGCTCCTCACCCCCACCGGCTGGACCCGCCCCGAGGGCACCGCGTACCCGTCCGGCGGCGACTGGGCCGAGCAGTACCTCCAACCGCTCGCCGACGCCCTCGGCGACAAGGTCCGCTACAACACCCGGGTCACCGGCGTCGCCCGCGCCGGACGCGACCGCATCGTCGACGCCGACCGCGACGAGCAGCCGTTCACCGTCCACGTCGAGCACACCGACGGCACCGAGGCGCGCCTCCTGGTCCGCGCCGTCGTCGACGCCTCCGGCACCTGGTCCACCCCCAACCCGCTCGGCGCCAACGGCCTGCCCGCGCTCGGCGAACGCGCCGCGAGCGGCCGCATCTCCTACCGCATCCCCGACCTCAAGGACCCCGCAGCCCGGCAGCAGCACGTCGGCAAGCGCACCGCCGTGGTCGGCACCGGCGCCTCCGCCTTCACCGCACTCGCCCACCTCGCGCAGCTCGCCGAGACCGAGCCAGGCACCCACGCCGTCTGGATCCTGCGCCGCGGCATCACCGGCTCCACCTACGGCGGCGGCGAGGCCGACCAGCTCCCCGCCCGCGGCGCCCTCGGCCTCGCCGCCAAGAAGGCCGTCGACGACGGCCACGCCACCGCCCTCACCGGATTCCGCACCGCCTCGGTCGAGCAGGTCGACGGCGGCCAGGTCGTGCTGGTCTCCGAGGACGGCCGCCGCAGCGAGCCCGTCGACCAGGTCGTCGTCCTCACCGGCCTGCGCCCCGACCTCTCCTTCCTCACCGAACTCCGCCTCGGCCTCGACGACCGCCTCCAGGCCCCGACCGAGCTCGCCCCGCTCATCGACCCCAACCAGCACTCCTGCGGCACCGTCTACCCGCACGGCGCGAACGAGCTCGCCCACCCGGAGAAGGACGTGTTCCTGGTCGGCATGAAGTCCTACGGCCGTGCCCCCACCTTCCTCGCCATGACCGGCTACGAGCAGGTCCGCTCCGTCGCCGCCCACCTCGCCGGCGACCTCGAAGCCGCCGCCCGCGTCGAACTCACCCTCCCCGAAACCGGCGTCTGCGGCGGCGCCGGCCTCTACGACCAGCCCGACACCACCCAGAACGGCGGCGGCTGCTGCTCGGCCCCAGCGGCACCCCCGCTCCTCACCCTCGGCGCCCCCGCCACGGGCGGATCCTGCTCCGCCGCCGGCGGCTGCTGATCCGACAAGCCGACAGGGCCCACGATCTGAACACCCGGTCGCGGGCCCTCGCCGTGCCGCAGTCCGGTCAATGACCGACCGTGCACAAGGCCCGTGCTTCAAGAACCCGGCCGAGCCCCACCTGCCAGAGCGCCGGTCCTGGCGCAAGTACAAGGTGCGCGTCTCCACCGAGGCCGTCACCGGCGCCGTCACCGGCCCATGTCCAGTTCTCGTACCCTGCTGCTCGGCCGCTACGACCGGGCCCGAGACCTGCCGCACGCCGGACACAGCGCCGCCCTCGTCCAGGCTGTCGCACAGGATCCGGGCCAGCGGCCGGCCCCGCCGAGGGGCCGCATCCGTCGCGGGGCTGAACGTTTCAGGCGGGCCTCACTCGACGCAGCGTGCTCCAGGGTGACCTGACGGCGATTCCGGCGAAGCGGCATCCAACGCGGGAAGCCCCAGCACCGGCATGTATTACGGACAGTCACTATCTGGAGCGCTTCATGGGGCTTGAATCCGGTGCGATCGGGCGTAGCGTGGACAGTCAGTAGCGGAGTCCGTGATGAGTGCCTGGGTGTGCGGCCGGTCCAGCACCGCCTCCGCCGTCGGGGCGATGGCGGCGTGGCGGGCGGGGGGCGGACCGGCCCGGGGGCCACCGCCGGGTGTGGTGGTTCGGCCCTTCGATCCCAACTCGCACGGACGGTGGTTTCTCATGCGTATACCCCGAATCCTTGCGGCATCCGTGGCGTTCTCCGGTGCGATCGTGCTGGGGATCGGGCCGGCGCTCGCGGACAGTCCGCACTTCATCAAGTCCTCGGCCTCCATCACGAGCAGCGGCGATCTGACCGTGAGCTTCAAGGAGGCCGGTCTCGGCAACAACCAGCTGATCCACTATGTGGCCAGTGCCGACGCGACAGCCGACTACGGCTGCGTCAACGGCGGCGGGAACCACCCGCAGGCCACGAACAAGGAGACCGTCAGCGGGCCGGTCACCGCGGAGGACACGTTCAGCTCCGGCCGGAACGGCACCATCTCCCAGTCCCTGACCCTGCACCCGCCGGGTCCGGGCAACTTCACCTGCCCGGGCGGCCAGACCCTGGTCCTGGCTGACGTCACCTACACCAACGCCAGCCTCACCGACACCACCAATGGCGTCGCGGCAAACATCCCCGGCACCTTCAGCAAGGTCTTCGTCACCTTCCGCAAGTAGCCCCGTTGTCCAGCCGTCAGGGCGAACACCTGCCTGACGGCCCCCGTCGCGGGACCGTCCGTCCCTGAGCGACGGACGGCCCGCGGCACCGCTGCGCGCCGCGCCAGGGGAGCGTCGGGGCGGCACGCAGCCGGCAGCAGGGTGAATGACGGCCCTTGCGGATGCGACACCCTCCGGTCGGCCACCTCGTGGCCGACACGCGATACCGGCCGGCCGTCTCGCGTGGACGTGCTGACGGCAGAGGAGGTCGGTGGATGGGTGAGTCGTTCTTCCACGCCGGTGGCATCTACCGGTACGGCGCGGACGGCGACGTGTTCGTCGTCGTGTACGTCGGGCGGGCGCCGGACGGCTTCGCACACCCCGATGACACCGGGGAGGCCGCCTTCGGCTGGCGCCGCAGCACCGCCCCGGACGGCGCCCCCGCGCCTCTCGGCGCCTACACCACGGCCGACTTCAGCAGCTGGCAGGAGATCGACGACGCCGAGCTCGCCGACGCTCTCGGCGACACACCGGTACCCGACCGCCCCGCCCGGGCCGCAATGCCGCGCAGGCAACGACCGTGCTGACGGCAGGGCGACCTGCGCGCACTCCCGGTGCAGGACGGGCCGAGAGTGCAGCCCGTTTGCGGTCACCGTGACGGCCCCCGCCCGCAGTGGCTGCGGGCGGGGGCCGCCGTGGTGGTACGGGTCGGGTCAGAGGGCCTTGCCGTTGACGTACAGCGTGGCGGGGCCGTTGGGGGTCCTGGCGCCGGCCTCGACGGTGCCGTAGGTGATCGCGCCCTCGGTGATCGCCCCGTCGGTGGTGGTGCCGGGGGTGATGCCGCCGTCGACCACGGCGCCGTCGGTGACGGGGCCGTCGGTGACCGCGCCGGGCGTGATGACGTTGCTGAGGGCCGTGATCTTGTCGGCGTTGGAGCTGCGGAGGCAGTCGTCCGGGTTCTCGCCCGGAGCGGCGTCCCACGCGCCCCAGGCGACGCTGGTCACAGGGGCGAACGTGTAGTCCCCGAACGCGTAGTCGCCGAAGGCGTAGTCACCGAACGACCAGGTCCCGAAGGCGTAGTCGCCGAAGGACCAGTCGCCGAAGGCCGGGGCGCTCCAGTCGGCGGTGCCGGTCTCGTACGTCGGCTCGCCCTTCCAGCCCTTGAGGATGAACCCGGTGTACTGGTTGGCCTTGCGGGCGTCGACGTCGATGTCGTAGCCGAGCGTGCCGGTGACGGTCCCGGCGCGGCTGCCGGTCCGGGTGCCGTTGCGGTAGGCGTCGCGGCTGCCGTCACGGGTACCGGTCCGGGAGCCCGTCCGGGAGCCGTTGCGCTCGCCGTCGCGCACCCCGTCGCGGTGGAACTTCTTGGTGCCGCTGCCGTTGGTGAAGGTACAGGTCAGGTCCTGCGAGACGACCTGGGTCGCCGCCTGGGTGGCGGCCTGCGTCGCGGACTGGGTGCCGGGCTGGGTGCCCGCCTGCGTCCCGGCCTGGGTGGCGGCCTGCGACAGCGACTGGATCGTCGGCTGCTTGGCCGTGAAGGCGAGGCTCTTGCTGTCGACGGCCTTCTGCAGGGCCGCGTTGTTGTAGCCGAGGGCCGTCTGGACGTCGCCCTTGCCGACGAAGCCGGCACCGGTCGCCGCGTCGAAGCTGACCGACGCCGAGGCGGGGGTGGCCCCGAGGGCGATCGCCACCACGGAGACGGCGGCGCCGCCGGCAAGCTTGCTGCACATGTGCATGTAATCGAATCTTTCGTCGTGTCGAAATTCGAACACAATGGCCGGCCTCGAGGCGCCATCGCGCCCCTCCCCCGAGTTCCCGGCCAACGGCCGCGGCAGGACCCGCGCCGCGAGAACAATTTGTCCGGAGCGCACCGCCCAAGTGCAGCGCAAACCAGCTTTCGTGACCATCTCATGGCGGAGCGTCAGCTCATTTGGGGAGTATTTCTGAATCCCCTGACACAGGGGACGCATCAGCCATAGGCCGGCGCACTCTGACGCCCGATCCTGGAATCAAGATTCGGCGCCCCGCTCAATTATTGCCGCGTACATGGGGAATTCCTCTGGGCGGCCCGACCCCCTTCGTGGACAAGCTCGCCGGCCACGAGATCGCCGTCGCCGAGGGCCCGCCCGCCGAGGCCACCGACGTCGTCGACCTCATGGACGTACTGAAGCGCAGCCCGGAGGGTGAAGGAAGACAGTTCCGCCAGAGCCTGTCGACGGACGGCTTCAGGGACCGCACTCGACACCGACGACCTCCGTGGCCGCTGTGCGACTCGACATCACACGGTGCGGAACGGAGGTCGTCGCCACGTCCCGAAGATGCCGGGAATCCGGCGGGTGGCTGCATCCCTTCCGCAGGTGGCCGCGCGGCTAGATACCGCCGTGCTGCTTCAGGGCGCGCCTGCTCTGGGCGAACAGCATGCCGACATTGACGCTCTTGCGGCAGACCACGACGGCGACGACGTCTTCCTCGCCCTCCATCCGCAGGAACAGGTGGGTCAGGTTGTCGCTGTTGACGAGGATCTCCTGGAAGTAGTGCCGGTCCGACACCACACCGCGGCGTTCCTTGAAGACACCCTCGATCATCGCGACGTTCCGGCCCTGGAACAGGTCGAGGGTGGCGGCCGCGAGCAGGTCGAGCACCTCCGACGGGTGCGAGTCCACGGTCTCCACGGCCAGCAGCATGCCGGTGGCCATGTCGATGACACCCGCCGCCAGGCACTCGGGTACGTCCGCCCGGAGGATCTTGACGAGTGCCGACACGCGGTCGGACATGCTGGTTCCCTGCGTGCTCATTGTGCTCCTCGTGTCGGGCCCGGACGGGTGCCGTCCGGGCCGCCGGTGTTGGTCAGGCGTGTGTGGTCGGCGTGCCGTCGGCGGTCAGCAGGTGGTCGATCCGCTGTACGGCCTGCTCGCACTCGTGGTCCAACTGCGCCAGGTCCACGTCCGCGCGGCCCAGCAGTGTCAGCACGCCCATGTCGCCGACCGGGTGCACCACGATGTAGCCGCCGTCGCTGTAGCGTGCGGCGCTCCAGCGCAGTTGGTCCCTCCCGGTCGCGGCTCCCGCCCGGGCGGCCAGACCGAGGGCCGCGGCCGAGAGGGCGGCCAGGCACTCCCCGTCGACTCCGTCGCCGGTGTCTGCGGCGACGAGCAGGCCGTCCACCGCCGAGACCACCACGCCGGTGACACCGGCGACCCGGTCGCGCAACTCCCCCATCCGGGCGATCAGTTCGCTGCTCTTCTTGCTCACAATTCTCCTGTCGATCAACGAACCGCCCACGACGACGTCGGCCGGCGGCCAGAGAAGAGCAGGACCGTGACGGCGTCACTGTGCCCAGTCGGCCGGCCCGGTGCGGCGGGCGGAGACAGGCCGCAGCGGAAGGACGTCGTTGATCCTGCTGGCACCGCGCCGGCGCAGCGGAAGCCGGCCCAGCGCCCTGTCGGGCGGGGGCCAGTCCGCCGGCGCGCTGTCGCCCGGGCTCGGTGCGAGGACCTCGATCAGCCCCTCGCCGGCCATCCGGGAGAGCTCCGTGGTCACGGCGAACAGGCCGCGCCCGAGCAGGACGGCGATGTCGCGGGCCGTGTGCCGGCCGTCGGCGTGGCGCAGGAGATCAGCCCTGGCGTCCGACAGCTCCGTGTCCCGGGCGGCGGGTGTGGAGCGCACCCGGTCGGTGATCGGCGACAGCGGATTCCGCAGCGACGCAAGGGCGGCCAGGCGCCGCCCGGTCTCCCCCAGCAGCCAGTCGCGGTCGATCCCCTGCGGGGCGGACAGCTCGGGCGGCTCGCCGTCCACGGTCTGGGTACTGCCGTCGATCCGGCCCACAGCCATGGCGAAGGCCGCATCCGCGGCGGACATCATGCACACCACCTGGAGTTCGTTCGGGCCCACCAGAGAGCGGGAGAGCAGAACCGGGCCGAGCCCGCCCTCGGCGGCCGCATCGCGCCGACACGACGCCCAGTCGTTCTTGCCCACCCGGCCGGAAGTCAGCAGCATCGAGGCGGCATCCGGCGAACCCGGCGAGGACACGGCCGTGACGGCCCCACACGCCAGGTGGACGACTCCACCCGGATCACCCGCGACAGCCACGGTGCAGGACCGGGTCTCCCCCGAAATGAGGGTCAACGCCCTGACAAGCCCACCCACCCCGCCGTCCGACACGACTGCCGGCAGCCGAGAACGTCCCACAGGCCCCTCACCCGCCACCAGTACACCCTCCCAGGCGCGATGTCCTCGAAACGACCTGACGCGAGTCCGTACGGCGCATCAGCGCACCACAGGGACCGGAGACGCCAATGATTTACGCGCCACCCAGGACCGCTTTCCAAATTCAGGAAATCGCAATATCGGCCCAGCAGTCAAGTCAATCGCACAGTCGGCCAATTCGGGCAGATTCTTCCATTGTCGAAAATGATCTGACCAATATGATCGCAATGGAGATCGCCGGCCCGCCGAGGTCGGTTGTGGGTTCGGCCGTCGGCCTCAGGGGATGATGACGACCTTGCCGCGGATGCGGCCGGCTTCACTGAGGCGGTGGACGTCCGCGAGGTCGGCCAAGGGGTATGAGGCGCTGATGTCGAGAGTGATCTCACCCGCGTCGATGAGGTCCACGAGCGCCGCCAGATGCGCCACATCGTTGCGGGCGACCATGTGCATCGCCCTCACCCCGGCGTCGGCGAGCGGTTCGACGGGGGTTGCGATCGAGACGATCTGCCCGCCCGGCCGCACCGCCGATGCCAGAGCGGCGGCATCGTGCGGGTCCAGCGGAACGAGGTTGAGCAGGGTGTCCACCGGGCCGTCGAGCGCGGCGGCGACCGGCCCGGCGGCGTAGTCGATCACGTGGTCCGCCCCTTGTCGCCGCACTGCCTGGTCGCTGCGTGCGCCGGCCGTGGCGATCACCTCGGCTCCGGCGTACTTGGCGAGCTGTGTGACGAAGCCGCCGACCCCGCCGCCCGCACCGTTGACCAGCACTCGCTGGCCGGCCGTCACCTTCCCGTGCTCGAACACCGCCTGCCAGGCTGTCAGGCCGGCCACGGGGAGGGCCGCGGCGTGCGCGAGAGGAACGGACGTCGGCGCTGCCACCAGCAGCGCACCCGGTGCCCGAACGTATTCGGCGGCCGCGCCGGCATCCTCCAGCCGCCCGACGACTCGATCGCCGACGGCGAACCCCTCGGTCCCCGGGCCGACCTCGGCAACTGTGCCGGCGACATCCCAGCCCAGCGTGTAGGGGAGATCCACGGGCAGGAACGCCTGCAGCAGCCCGGCGCGCAACGCGGCCTCGGTGGGATTGAACGAAGTCGCCGCGACGCGGACGAGCACTTCCCCGGAGCCGGGTCGGGGCCGCGGAGCATCCTCGTAGCTGATCACGGACGCGTCGCCGAACGCGTGGATTCGCGAGGCCTTCATCTTCATGCCGTGAAACCTACGGCCGCCCGCGGAGACGATCCATGCGCCAGGGTGCCCTGTTCATGCGCGTTCGTCTCGCGCATACGCTCGCCCCATGGATGTGCTCAGCGATGTGATCACGGTGGCACGGACCGGCAGGCCGCGGTCGGCGTACGTGCGGTGGCACGCCCCGTGGAGGCAGCAGTTCGCGACCGTACCGGGCTCGGCAGGCTTCCAGGTGATCCTGGAGGGCCGCTCCTGGCTCCTGTCGCCGCACGCGGCGCCGGTCGAACTGGGTGCGGGCGATGTGCTGTTCCTGCCGCACGGCACCGGGCACACCCTGGCCGACAGTCCCTCAACCGCGGTCGCATCCCCTGCCTGCACCCCCGCCTGCACCCCTGGCGACCCCGAGCTGCCCGGGCCCTACACCTCGGACAGCGTCGACCTGCTCGGCCAGGGCGGTCCGGCCACCGTGGTGCTCTGCGGCGCCTACCAGCTCGACCCGTCCCGAACCCACCCCCTGCTGCTGACCTTGCCCGACCTCATCCACCTTCCCGCAGAGCCGGGTCGCCACCCCGAGCTGCACGCGGCGGTGCAGCTCCTGGCTTCCGAGGTGGGCAATCCGCGCCTGGGCACCGCCGCCACCGTCCCCGCGATCCTGGACACGCTCCTGATGTACATCCTGCGCATCTGGTTTGCCGAACAGCCCACCCACGGCAGCGTCACCGGCTGGGCCGCGGCACTCAACGACCCGGCGGTCACCGCCGCCCTCCACGCCGTCCACCGCGACCCGGCAGCCCCCTGGACCGTGGCGGAACTCGCCGCAGAAGCGGGCCTCTCCCGGGCAACGTTCGCGAGGCGCTTCACCTTGATGATCGGTCAACCGCCCCTCGGCTACCTGACCTGGTGGCGGATGACCACGGCAGCCCGCCTACTGCGGGCGACGGAAGCGCCCTTGAGATCCATCGCCGCCCAGGTCGGATACACCTCCGAGTTCGCCTTCGCCAACGCATTCAAGCGCGCGCACGGGCTGGCCCCCGGCGCATACCGGCGGATGAGCTGAATCGGCTGCAAGGACCATGAGCCCGTTCACCTGCACGCGGCCGGGCACAGGCTTCCGACGCGGACCGGTGCGGCCGGCAGGCCCCGGGGGGCCGCCGGATCGCGTCCTGGAGAAGGCCGGCCGGGGTCAGGCCTTCTTGACCACGCTCGACTTGAGCTGCATGGGTCCGAATCCGTCGATCTTGCAGTCGATGTCGTGGCCGTCGACGCCGTCGACGAGGCGGATGTTGCGGACCTTGGTGCCGGCCTTGATTCCCGAGGCGCTGCCCTTGACCTTGAGTGCCTTGACGACGGTCACGGTGTCGCCGTCGCTGAGGACATTGCCGACCGCGTCCTTGATCACTCGTTCACCCGTCGCGCCGGTGTCGGCCGCTTCTTCGGCGGGCGCCCATTCATGGCCGCACTCGGGGCAGATCATGAGGGTGTCCATCTCGTAGGTGTACTCGCTGGAACACTTCGGGCAGGCAGGGAGATTGTCGGTCATACCGTCACAATATCCGAGTCACGCCACGTCCCCTGCTGCCGCGTTCGGCCGGCCCGCACGGTGCAGGTGCTGCCGGGCACGGGCGATCGCGTCGGGGGTGGCGGCGAACACGCGGTGCTCGGTGTGGAGGGTGTCGAGGACGCCGAGGGCGTCCAGCGTCTTGAGGTGGTCCTCCTGCACGCCGGAGACCAGGACGAGGATGCCCCGTCGTTCCAGTTCGGTGATGGCGTCGCCGAGGACCAGGGCGCCGGTGGCGTCGATCGCGCTGATCCGGGACAGGCGCAGGATGACGGCTTTGACGTCGGTGGTCTCGGCGAGTTCCAGCAGGAAGCGGTGGGCGCCGGCGAAGAAGACGGGCCCGTCGATGCGGTAGGCGACGATGTGCTCGGCGAGCAGCGCCTGCTCCTCGGCGTGGTGGTCGGCCGGGGGGAGTCCCTCGTGCAGGGGCACCCTGGTCAGCGCGGCGGAGCGGGCGACCTGGCGCAGGGCCAGGGCGCCGGCGACCAGGAGGCCGACGACGACGGCGGTGACCAGGTCGAAGGCGAGCGTCGCTCCGGCGGTCAGGACCAGGACCGCGGCCTCGCCGCGGCCGCTGCGGGCCAGGGCCCGCAGCGAGGCGACCTCGACCATGCGCACCGCGGTGGCGATCAGTACACCGGCGAGAGCGGCGAGCGGAATGCCGGACACGAGCGGGGCCGCGGCGAACACGACCAGGGCCAGCGCGGCGGCATGGACGAGTGCGGCGAGCCGGGAGGCGGCTCCCGAGCGGACGTTGACGGCGGTGCGGGCGATGGCGCCGGTCGCGGCGACGCCTCCGAACAGCGGGGCGAGGAGGTTCGCGACGCCCTGGCCGAACAGTTCGCGGTCGCTGTCGTGCCGCTCCGAGACGCTCATCGCATCTGCGGCCGTGGCCGACATCAGCGACTCGAGCGCCGCCAGGGCCGCCACCGCCAGCGCGGCACTCGCCAGCTGCGGGATCTCGCCGATGTGCAGGAAGGCGAGCGAGGGCGCGGGCAACCCCGCGGGCAGGTGCCCGATCGTGGCCACGTCCAGGCCGGCCAGACCGGCGACGACGGTGGCGGCGACCACCGCCAGGAGCGAGAACGGGATGCCCGGGCGCAGCCGGGCGCCGATCAGCATCACCGCCGCCACGCCGGCCGCGAGGGCGGCACTCGCCAGGTGTGGTCCGGTGGCGAAGGCGGCGACGGCGTCCCAGGCGCCGATCACGACGTTCTCCGCCCCGGAGGGCCGCACTCCGAGAGCGGCGGGCACCTGCTGGAGGCCGATCACTCCGGCGATGCCGAGGGTGAAACCTTCCACCACCGGCGCCGGTACGTAGGCCATGAACCGGCCGGCCCCGCCGAGCGCGGCGGCGACCAGCAGGACGCCCGCGAGCAGTCCGACCGTCAGAACGCCCGCGCTGCCGTACCGGTGGACGATCGGGACCAGGACGACGGTCATCGCACCGGTCGGACCGCTCACCTGGAGGTTGGAGCCGCCGAAGAACGCCGCCAGCGCGCCCGCCACCACCGCGGTCGCCAGTCCGGCCTGGGCCCCCGCTCCGGAGGCCACGCCGAAGCCGAGGGCCAGCGGCAGCGCGACGATCGCCACCGTCAGCCCGGCCAGCATGTCCTTGCGCGGCGAGCGGGCCATCGTCGCCAGGACGTCCCGGGTCGGCAGCACCGCCCGCAGCCGCGCACCCGTTCGCCGGACGAGAACCGCAAGGACGGAGCTGGCCGTGAGGTCCGCGGAAGTCCCGCTCATGCCCGGTGCGCCTGGTGGTCGGGCTCGCGCAGCTCGGCGAGCAGCGCCTCCTGGTCGGTGATCATCTCGGTGAGGATCCGGCGGGCGGCGCGCAGCAGGTCCACCACGTCCGGCGTGCTCAGCGCGTACACGACGGTGTTGCCCTCCCGAGTCGCCGTCACCAGCTGGGCCCGGCGCAGCACGCCGAGTTGCTGGGAGAGGTTGGAGGGCTCGACATCGATGGCGGCCAGCAGCTCGCGCACCGGGCACGGCCCGTCCTGGAGCAGCTCCAGGACCCGGATCCGGACCGGGTGACCCAGTGTGCGGAAGAACTCCGCCTTTGCCTGGTAGAGCGGGACCGCCATCACTCAGTCCTCTTCCTCTTCGTCCACCGAGTGCGTGAGCGCGATGCCGTGGCGGGCGCCACTCCCGCACCGGCACCTCCCGACGACCGGCCGAACCGGACCGCCTGATTCACAGATAAAGCATCTCTGAATGTGAAGAATTCTTCAACTCGCGATCATTGCAAGTCGACGCCGGGCCGGAACCGTTCAATCACGGCCTGTACCGATCGGCAGGACACGTCACATCGCCGCGATCCGTAGCCTCACGAACACGATCGGTCGACCGCCACCACGGCAGCGGGCCGGCATCCACGTGCACCGACCAACAGCAGGGAGCAGCGAACCGTGAACGAAGTCGACCAGGCACTCAAGGACGTGATGGCCATCGACGGCGCGCTCGGCGTGGCGCTCGTCGACCTCGAGAGCGGCATGGCCCTGGGCACCCGCACGACGCTCTCCACCCTCGACCCGGCCCTCGCCGCCGCAGGCCACACCGACATCGTCCGCGCCACCCAGCAAGCCCTTGCCGCCACCGGCCTCGACACCGAGACGATCGAGGACATCCTCACCACCCTCACCGCCCAGTACCACCTCATCCGACCGCTCCGCCGGAGCAACGGCGGCCGCCTGTTCCTCTCCCTCGTCCTCGACCGCGCCCGGGCCAACCTCGCCATGGCCCGCCACCACCTGCACCTCGTCGAAGCCGGCCTCGACGTGTAGGAGACGCGCCGGCCACGAAGCACCGCGGCCGCCACCGGCGAACCGAAAGCGCACCGCGGCCGCCCTCGGCAACTCCCGGCCCTCCTTCACCCGCGGTGCCGCCCCGCGCAGCCCCCGCCGCTTCCGGGTCCTCGCATTGAGCGCGGGAGTGAATGCGGGGCCCACCAGGGTCGGAGACGGCAGCAGGAGGTTTCCCCCGGCCGACAGGAAGGGGATCTGTTCGGGGGCGAACAGATCGCCGTCCCGCCACCACCACCCACGGTGAGCGGGCCCGAGGACAGGAGCACCGATGAGCACGATCTTCCCGCCTGCCGAGTTGAAGGCGGCGCCGACGTACCGGCAGGACGGCAACGAAAGGATCGTCGGCATCTCGCTGGAGTGGACCGTCGGCGAGAACGACGGGTCCGGGCAGCCGGGTGACTGGGAGGACGGCAGCAAGGGCGGACGGTACCCGCGCCAGTACGAGGTCCAGGTCGACGACGGCCGGATCGAGCAGACCGTCGTCATCGGCTTCAACAAGCTTCCGAGCTGGGGCTCGTACTGGAACCTGGCCCGCACCCACTGGATGAGCCTCGGTACGCAGGCCGCCGGCCGCCACACGGTCCGCGTCCGGGCGAAGCTGGACGGCGGGTGGAGCGAGTGGACCGCCGGCGCCGAGGTCGACCTCGATGCCGCGACCGCCTACCGCAACCCGTACTCCGAGAGCGGCTCCCCGGCCCGCACCGAGGAGGCGGACCCGCGGCACGGCACCGCCTACCGTCCCCGGTCGCGCACCTACCGCGCGCTGGTCGTCAGGGAGGACGACCCGGTCTGCAAGGCCGCCTACGACCAGGTCGACAACCCCGGCGAATGGCGCGGCGTGGTCCCGAACGTGACGGACGATAACAGGGCCTGGAACAGCGAGGACCGGTACCTCGAATACCGCAAGTACTTCGCCCCCGACGCACCCGTCATCCCCTCGGCCGGCCGCGACTCCTTCCGTGGCCTGGCACTGCGGCCCAGCCAGGTCGGCGGCGCCGACTGGCCGGTGGACCACCTCGACACCTCCGGCGGGGAGCTGACCCTCACCTACGGCTACACCGCCCCGCACACCGGCTGGACCTGGTCCCACCAGTGGTTCGTCACCCGCGACGGCTGGCAGCCCGAGGACGGCGTCAGCTGGGACGCCCTGGACCCGGTGCCATTCCTCGTCGACCTCTACGGCGGCGACGGCGTCCCGACCGAAGACCCGTTCGTGGAGTTCGAGACCCGCGTCGTCCACGCCGTCCCGCGCAAGTCCGGCCGTCACGCCCTGGTCAACATCTGGGGCGGCCACGGCGGCACCGGCGGCTGGGGCGAGTACTTCGTCTCCGTCTGCGACGTCCACTTCGACTGAGCCGCAGCCCGGGCCGGGAGGCCGCGCCCCCGGGGCCCCCCCCCCCCCCGGGGGGCGCGCCCCCCGCGCCCCCCCCCCCGCCCCCGGGGTCGGGCCCGGGG